>CAZFMJ010000021.1:0-43113 GCA_964520045.1 uncultured Elusimicrobiales bacterium
TCTTATTTTTGCTGTCAGCGCCAGAGGCATATTTTTTCTCCCTTTCCCTTCACTATTGTTATAACAAAATCCTGCGATTAATAGATTGCCGACCTGCGACATTTTCTTTAAGATTTAACGACTAAAAACCGCCATGCCGGGCACTACCTCCTAATCCGACATCCCAAGCGCCGTCATGCTGATTCCCCATATCGCCGCGGAGCGGTGTTTCGCAATAAAAGCTCTTTCGTCGGATATTTATTATTACAATTGCAGATTCCAACAAAAAGCGTTATAACTTGCATTTGAAATATTTATGGCAGGCGCTTTAATTATATGGGGACAATTTTTAGCCTTAAATTATCCCTTTACAAAGGTATATAATAGATATTATTTTACCTTTACAAAGGAACTAATATGACAAAGGAAACCACGCTTAATCTTATTTACGAATGGCAGAATTTAATAGTGAACCTCCCCCGACGGGAGTCAGAGGCTTCCCCGACTACAACGGAAGCAGCAGTTGCCCCGAATCATCCTTCGCCTGATACTCCACATACCGCAAAATTTCCTTCTCGTTTAACCCAAGGCTGGTCACACAATACCCTCGCGACCAGATTCCTTCCTGCCCGTTATATACCTTCTTCAGATACGGAAATTTCGCTCGCAACATCTTCGCTGACTGTGCCTTAATATATTGAACCACATCGGCAACTGCTATGCGCGGTGGCACTACTACCACCATGTGCACATGAGCCTCCTGAACGTTCAGCTTTATTACCCCTTTTGATAATGAAGAAAAATATATAAAATTGAAAGGCATAAAAATACGGGTGGTGAATATAATCCGGCATTTGCTCAGCCCGCAAGGGTGATTTTCAACTGTGCCGCGGGCTCTACAGTGGGGGGGCATTTTCGGTCACCCCTTCGATTCGCCTTACTCACTCAGGGTGTGGTTCGACAGGCTCACCATCCTGAGCAAAGTCGAAGGAATACTGAGCGTAGTTGAATGTATCAAATTCAGCAAACACAGGCAAAGCGGGGGGGGGAAGGTTTATCGACGGGAACACACTGCCAAATATATGATGGTTTGGTTTTATGCCAATAAATAGAGCGGAAATCAACAAAATAGACTTAAATCAAACCAATTATTGAATTTTGGTTTGTTTTTATACTAATATATTGACAATGACTCACTCAAATAAAACAAAAATAAACCAACTTTTAACAACATGGCCGAATGGCACTGTTTCGGTCTGCTCATGGCTTCATCATCAAGGTTTCGGCTATGATCTTTTAAGCCTTTACCGTAAAAGCGGATGGATATACCCCATAGGCCGCGGAGCTGTCGCCCGCATGGGAGATAAAGTGGACTGGACAGGCGGTCTCTATGCAATTCAGGAGCAGTTGGGACTTCTCATCCATATCGGCGGTAAAACAGCGTTGGAAATGCATGGTTATGCCCACTTTTTGCCTTTGGGAAAAGGCCGAAAGGTGTTTCTATTCGGCGCCCCGTTGCTGCGGCCGCCTGCCTGGTTTATGCGGCATGGATGGGATGTTAAACCTATCTATGCAACAACAACTCTCTTTGGAAAAGATGCTGAATTGGGACTCACAAAAAAAGAAATGGGAGCATATTCAATAACCCTTTCCTCTCCGGAACGGGCAATAATGGAAATTCTTAACCTTGTGCCGAAGCAGGCATCTTTTGAGGAAGCAAGGCTTTTGTTCGGGGGGTTGACCACATTGCGCCCCCAGCTGGCTCAGAAACTGCTGGAGCGCTGCAATTCAATAAAAGTTACTCGTCTATTTATGTTTTTGGCGGAAAAATTCAATCATGCATGGACAGCCAAACTCGAGACGTCTAAGTTAAATTTTGGGGAAGGCAAACGCATGATCGTCAAAGGCGGACATCTGGATCTAAAGTATAAGATCACAGTGCCGGCAATCAGCGAAGCGGAAGAGAGCTCATGAAAAAAAGCCCCTTTTTCAAGCAGGCAGAATTTATGCTCCGGCTGATTCCTCATATCACCGCAGAGCGGTGTTTCGCAATAAAAGGCGGCACTGCCATTAATTTTTTTATTCGGGATATGCCAAGACTGTCCGTGGATATTGACCTGACTTATGTTCCGATAGAAGGGCGCGAAGACTCTTTGAAAAATATCAGCATGGCTCTTAAACGCATCACTGCCTCTATCAAAAAAACGTTTCCAAAATCACAGATACAAGAAAGTCATGGGAACAAATCAGAATATATCACCAAACTTTTTGTCAGCGACCTTCAATCCAGGATTGGAATTGAGCCTAACTTAGTGATTCGCGGAACAGTGTTCCCATGCGAAAAGCGCCGGCTCTCAAAAAATGCCGAAGAAATTTTCGAGCTTTCTGTCTCAGCTGTTACACTTTCAGAAGCCGAACTTTACGGCGGCAAGATTTGCGCTGCTTTAGACCGCCAGCATCCGCGGGATCTTTTTGACATTAAAATCCTGCTGGACACCGGGGGAATCACGCCTGAGATTAGGAAAGCTTTCATAATCTGCATGGTAAGCCACGACCGGGCTATGCATGAGATGATAGACCCTGTCAGAAAAAATATCAGGAGCATTTTCGATACCGACTTCATAGGTATGACTAAAGAACCCGTTGAATATGAAACGCTCATCGATATAAGGGAAAAATTGATAGAAAAATTAAAAAACGACCTCACCGAATCTGAAAAGAAATTCATCCTATCCGTAAAAGAAGGCAGGCCGGAATGGGCGCTTTTAGAACTGGCAGATATTGATAAATTGCCCGCAATTCAGTGGAAGCTGCAAAACATCGCTAATATGAAAAAAACAAAGCATCAGGATTATGTGCGGAAACTTAAAAACAAGTTAGGCATATAACCTATCTGGTGTCCATTTGGTGTCCAGTTGGAGTAGGTTTTGGTCAAAAATCAGCAAACAGCGGCAAAGCGGGGGGGAAGGTTTCTCGACGGGAACACACTGCGGCAAAATCCGGCAAACATCATGGGCTACTTTGCGAAGGTAGCGCTCTCCCAGCTGAGCTACACGCCCTTAAATCGTCCTCAGTAAACAAGCGAGTCCTAATGCAGCGACAGCGAATTAGGGCACGCCCTTAAATCGTCCTCAGTAAACAAGCGAGTCCCAACGAACAACAGTGAGCCGGGACACGCCCAAAAAACATCCTTAGTGAACAAGCGAGTCCCGACGAACTACAGCGAACCGGGGCACGCCCGTTTATCCTTATTTTTTCGGCATTTTTACAGATGTCTAAACTCTACTTCGGGACTCAATTACCGCAACGCAGCCTTTACAAAAACATCCAACCTGCATTGGTGTAATTTTAGCACACAAATACTATCGTGCTCCATAGAAAGATGCCCAAAACCATGAACATGCATCCGGCGCAGCGCATTAGGAACGGGAATCCAGCACTTCGCGCACTTTGCACGCGAACGATTCCATAGTAAACGGCTTTTGAAGAAAATTAATACCCGAATCCAATGTCCCGTGATGCAGAATTACATTATGCGTATATCCCGACATATACAGCACTTTTGAATCAGGGCAATGCTGTATAAAACGCAGGGCAAGTTCTTTGCCGTTCATTTTCGGCATAATGACATCAGTAATAAGGAGATGAATTTTTCCGCCTGAATACTCCGCCATTTTCCGCAAAGCGTCATCCGGCGTAGTAGTTTCAACGACCGAATAGCCCTGCTGAATCAATATGCGAACAGCCAGTTTGCGGACAGTCGCTTCATCTTCCACCAAAAGAATAGTTTCCTGTCCCCTTGGTAAATCTTTAAGCTTTACTATCATATCCGGAGCATCCGATTTTTCTTTCACGCAGGGCAGATAGATTTTAAAAGTCGTGCCTCTATCCCGCTCGCTGTAGACCCAGATATGTCCGCCGCTCTGCTTGACAATGCTATAGCAGGTCGCCAACCCCATGCCTGTCCCTCTTCCCGGCTCTTTTGTGGTGAAAAAGGGCTCAAAAAGATGCGACTGCACATCCGCGGTCATGCCGCTTCCCGTATCGCTCACGGCAAGCATGGTGTATTCACCGGACGGCACTTCAGGATGCTCTTTGCTGTAGTTTTGGTCTAAAACGGCATTACCTGTTTCAATTGTCAGTTTTCCGCCGTTTGCCATCGCATCGCGGGCATTAACAGCCAGATTCATTATCACCTGTTCCATCTGGGACGGATCAGCTTTAACCGACCCCAAATCCCGCTCAGGCACGGTAACCAGCTCTATATCCTCTCCTATAACCCGGCGGATCATTTTATCCATCTGCATAATCACGTCGTTAAGATTGAGAATTTTGGTCTCAACAATATTCTGCCGCGAAAAGGTCAGCAGGCGGCGCGTCAAATCTGCGGCGCGTTTTCCCGCGGCGGCTACTTCCTCAATAAGCTCGCGGCCGGCCTCAGCCGGAAATTTTCCCTGAAGAAAAAACGTGCAGCTGCCCATAATAACCGTTAAAAGATTATTAAAATCATGGGCTATGCCTCCGGCCAAACGTCCGATAACCTCCATTTTCTGGGACTGGCGAAGCTGATCTTCGACTTTAGACCGCTGAATCATGCCCGCGATAAGATCAGCCACGGCGGCAAAAAAAATCTCCTCTTTTTCATTGCGTATATGACCGCTTTTCACGTACAGATTAATAACGCCCTGCACCTTGCCGGCAAATATCACCGGAACACAGTGATGGCCGTGGGGCGACATCCCGGCATATTTAATATCATGCCTGTCGTCTATATTATCGGCAAATACCGGTTTTCCTGAAAGCGCGGCTCTGCCGCACAAACATCTGCCGAATGGAAGGCGGGCGCATGATTCCAGCAGTGAAGCCGGCAGGCCTTTCTGCGTTTCCATGCGCAGAAAACCGCCTGTTTTTTCAACAAGAAATATCGCGCCTTTGGATTCCACCGACAGCCATTTTACGGACAGCAGGCAGTCTAACGTTTTTTCCAGTTTCTCATGCAGGGTAATATTTTCAAGAGAAAGCCTCAGCAGTATATTTACAACTTCCTGCGTCTGATTGACATATTGGATCTGCTCCACAGCCAGTTTATGCCCGGCCTGAGAATCCGCTGAATCAATTTCAGCTTTTTCCCGCAGGTTTTTTTCCTTGGTAATCCACCAATACAGAAACGGCAGGGCAAACAATGCAAGCAGAATACCGGCAATCAAATTTCCAAAAAAGCAGTAATGTAAATTCAAAAACCGCGAAACAGCCATAACCGCAAAATTAGCGGAGACAAAAATAACCAAAATCCCGGCCACAACGTGTTTTGTTTTCATAATTCAGATTCTCCTGTCCAGTGTAGTGATAATACAATTTTAACGCCGCAAAATCATGGCCGTTCCCCCATTTGGCCGTTCCCCCATTTCCCATCTACCTTTTACCTTCTACCCTTTTTTATGAGCGTTATGTGAGCGCGGCGCGAGCGATGCGAGAATCCCGGCTGGTAGACTTACAGCAAGAGGCAAAATATGAAACCCGCAAAACTTTTAACAATCGCGATACTGTTAAGCCTGAACGCGCAGGTCTGCCGGGGCGGAGACAATCTTAAGGCGATAGCAAGGGAATTCTCAAAACAGGCCGGCAATAAAGGCATAGAGCAGGTGGCGGTAATCCCGTTTATACCCATAGACGGAAGCGATCCCGCGCAAGGGCGTATAATATCGGAAAAACTGATAACCCTGATTGTGCGGCAGGGCTTGGTCAAAACGGTGGAAAGAGGAATGCTAAGCAGTATTATGGAAGAACATTATCTGGCATTTACCGGCATAATAGATGCGGCGGCGGCGCGCAAACTCGGCAGGGTTCTGTCCGCGGACGCCATAATAACGGGAACATTTTCAACGGAAAACGACAGCATAAACATAAATGCCCGGCTTATAAATACGCAGACAGGCGATATACTGGCGGCGCGAGAGGGATTTATGCCGCTGACGCATACTCAGATGAAAGACGCTCTTTCAGATATTAAGCCGTTCGCACAGGCGGCAATGTTCGTGGATGTGCCCGAATTGGATGTGCCCGCTCCGCAGATACGGGAAACCGCAAATTTTTTCGAGAAAACAGCCGCGGGCAAAACAGACTGTTCCGACGCATTCGCCAGAGTGGACGCTCTTGAAAAATCCATCCTTGATATAAAAGCCAGATACTGGGCGATACGCCTTAAAAACGGGCTGGATCTGCGCAGTCTTACGGCAAACCCGGGGTCCACAATATCCGACCCGGAACTTAAACGTAATTTTTACCAAAAACTTAACTATTATTATTACGAAAAAAACGGCGAGGCATCGCTGTCTTCCCGCGAACTTAAAAAATTTAAAGTAATAGATGAGGAAGCTTACAGGATATACAATGAATGCGGAATATAGCACGGGAGACGGTAGATGGGAAACGGTAGACGGAAAGGCAAAAACGAGCAAAGATTTGTTTTACCGTCTACCTTCTACCATCTCCCATCTACCGTCTCCGGGGAGGCTAAAATGAAAGAATCAAAACGCAGAATACTTGTTGTGGATGACGAAGAATCGGTGCGCGATATTATAGCGCGGACAATAACGCGGTATTATCCGGACTGCGAGGTTTTCACCGCAAAGGACGGAGCGCAGGGCATGGAAAAACTTATGGAGATAAGGCCGTCGCTTGTAATAGTGGATGTGTGCATGCCCAATATGGATGGGAAAAAAATGTGCAGGCTTGTGCAAAGCCATCCATGGTTTTCGAGCACCCATATACTCGCGATAACAGGCTATCCTTCGCCAAAAGTAAGAGAAAGCATGTTCGACAGAGGCGCCGGCGAATTTTTGCCGAAGCCTTTCGCGTTGTCAGAATTGCTGTCATGCGTAACCCGGCTGATTTAACATTATTATTATGAGGAGAAACGACATATGAATAACGGATATAAGGCGGATTACGGAAATAAGTGTAAACGCGCATCTCCGCGCCTGCTGGTTGTCGACGATGAAAAAGGAATACGCGATCTCATTAAAGCAGAGTTTGAGATGAACGGATATGAGGTCACCAGCGCTTTGAACGGAGCGCAGGCTGTGGAAATTCTAAACCTTAAAAAATTCGACATTGTCATAACCGACATAAGAATGCCGAAGATGGACGGGCTGACGCTTCTTGAAGAAATAAAAAAAGCGAGCCCTGAAATAGAAGTAATAATAACCACGGGTTTTGCCACAATCGAGACGGCAGTGCAGGCAATGCGCAACGGCGCCTATGATTTCATAGAAAAACCGTTTGAACTCAATGCGCTGGTGATGGTAATAGAAAAAGCTCTGGAAAAAAAGGATTTAAAAGCCCTGCTTGCCATGCATAACGAAACCGAAACGGTGTTTTCAGCCTTAAAACTGAACGAACTGCTCGTAAAAATAACCGGCATCGCCGCGAATGCCCTCAATGCCGATTCTGTCATTATTTTTTTGCTGGATGAATCAGGCAAACCGTATTCCGCCTCGTCGATGAATAAAAACGAGAACATTTGCGATTCCGGCGGAACCGAATTGGCGGAAAACGATTTAAATAAAATTCTGCGCGCCAAAACTCCGTTAATCGCGGCCGGCGGAAATAATCAGTCTAAAGACTGCGCTGAATGCGGTTCGCCGTGCGCCGCGCTGTCTTGTCCGTTTTCAATAAACGGGCAGGATCTCGGCATTATAAAAGCGGTCCGAAATAACGGCGGGGATTCGTTTAATCTGACGGATATCCGCAATATATCCATTCTGGCTTCGCATATAGCGCAGGCTGTGCACAACGCAAAGCTTTATGAAAAACTTGAAATCAAAATAGCGGAACTTGAAAAAGCCCGCAAAGAACTTGAGCAGACCCAGGGACAGCTTGTGCAGGCCGAAAAAATGGCCGCAGTGGGACAGCTTGCCGCCGGCATAGCGCATGAAATCAACAATCCGCTGGCGGGAATAATGGGATTTGCCGAGCTTCTTCTGCAAACCGACGGCCTTGCCGGCCAGCAAAAGGAAGATATCGGAACCATTCTAAAGCAGAGCCAGCGGTGCAGGGATATAATTCACAATCTTCTGCTGTTCAGCAGAAAAAAAATAAACAGAAAGGAACCGGTTTCAATAGCCGGCCTGATGGAATCGGTAATACAATTGGTGCGCCATGACTTTTACAGTTCCGGCCTGTCTATAAACTGCAGTTTCCAGGACGGGCTTCCCATGGTATTTGCCGATCCTTCGCAGATTCAGCAGGTGTTTTTGAATATTATAAACAACGCAAGGCATGCCCTTGAAAATGTAAAAACCGGCAGTCTTGAGATAAAAATAAGCCGCAAAAACGGCAATATCGTAATACTATTTAAAGATAACGGATGCGGCATAAAAAAAGAGGATTTATCGCACATTTTCGACCCGTTTTTCACAACCAAGGAGCCGGGCCGGGGAACAGGACTCGGCCTTTCCATTTCACACGGCATAATAACACAGCATAACGGCATTATTAAAGTTGAAAGCGAACCGGCAAAAGGCACGACTTTTACCGTGGAGGTCCCGGAATATGAAGAACATCCTGATAGTGGAAGATGAGGAAGTAATCCGCAATCTTTATAAACGCATGTCCGCCCGCATGAACTGCAGACAGTTTTTTGCGTGCACTCTGGCGGAAGCCGAACAACAAATCCAAACCGGAGACTTCGCGGCCATAATAGCGGACATAAAGCTTCCTGACGGCTGCGGAATAGAGGCCGTGCGCTCTTTTAAGCAAAAATTCCCGCAGGCCGCGGTCATTATTGTAACCGGCTCGATGACTCTGGAAGATAAGCTGTTAAAAGCTTCGGAAGCCGCAGGGGCGGAGCTGATATTCAAACCTTTCAGAATTGACGAGATACTCAATATCCTATCCCGGATTTTCGGGGGAGCGCAGTATGAAACCCGGACAAATATCTGTAAATGTGTTTAGCGCCGCTGCGATAAAAACCAAAACTTCCTGAAATTAGGCCGCCGTTTGTCTGTTGTTTTTTTGTGAGCGAAGCGTGAGCGCGGGGTGAACAGCCGGAGAATTCAGGCTGTTATGCTTATAGTGAAGGAACGAAGTTAATGCGCAGACAAAAAGAGGAACGCGATATGCAGACAAATACAGGAGAAATAGACGGGGTTTCTGAAGCCGAAGGCCTGACGGAAAATAAAACCAAGGCGAGAATCATGGTGATTGACGATGAGCCGGGACTGCGAAAGCTTCTGGTCTATGCTCTGGGCCCCATGGGCCACACGGTGATTACGGCTGAAAACGGAGAAGAGGCGATCCGCGCGGTCAAAGAAAAAAACATCGACATAGCGCTGTGCGACGTGACCATGCCCAAGCTCGGAGGCATAGACACTCTGCGCGCTCTTAAATCCATAGACCCGAAAATTGAGGTTATAATGATGACGGGATATGCCACGCTTGAAAACGCGGTGGAAAGCATGAAGCGCGGAGCATATGACTTTATCGCCAAGCCTTTTGAAATAGACGATTTGGCGCGCATTATAGACAGGGCGCTGGAAAAACGCCGCCTTAATCTTAAGGTGGACAAACTGGAGGAAATAAACAGATTTAAATCCGAGTTTCTGGCGAATATGAGCCATGAACTGAGAACCCCCATGAACGCCATTCTGGGATATACCTCTCTGCAGCTGGACCGCGTTTACGGCGAAATAACCCCAAAGCAGGAAGAGTCGCTTAAAAGAGTCGAAGCGGCGGGACGCAATCTCCTTCAGCTTATAAACAGCATTCTCGACCTTTCAAAAATAGCCGCGGGCCGGATGCCCGTCTATCCCGAAAATTTCAGCATAGCCGAACTTTGCAAAGAAGTCGCGGGCATGATGGAAGGCATCGCCGATGAAAAAAAACTTCAGCTTGAATGGGATATTCCTTCAGACCTCCGTATTAAAAACGACAAAACAAAGGTGAAGCAAATACTCATAAATATGGTGACGAACGGAATTAAATTTACTTCCAGGGGCGGAATTTTTATAAAGGCGCGGGGCGATGCCGGGGCGCAGAGAGCGGATATCAGCGTGCGCGACACCGGCATCGGCATCAGGCCCGAAGATATGCCCCTTCTGTTTCAGGAATTCCGCCAGCTGGATTCCTCGCCAACCCGGGAATACAGCGGAACCGGACTGGGGCTGGCGATAAGCAAAAAACTTGCGGAACTGCTGGGGGGAGCGATAAAAGCGGAAAGCGCGCTGGGAACAGGCACTGTTTTCACCGTAAGCCTTCCTTTGGAAAACAGCGAATCAAGCGAAGCCCAAACAACTGTTTTTACCGCGCCGGCGGCCGGAATCAATAACAAAATTCTTTTAGCGATAGACGATGATCCCGAAGTGCTGTCTCTGCTCAGAGACAATCTGCACGGCACGGGTTATGCCTTTGCCGGCGCGCTTACAGGCGAAGAAGGAATAGCCATGGCCGGCAAACTCAAACCCTTCGCCATAACTCTTGATATCATGATGCCGCATAAGGACGGCTGGTCGATTCTTCAGCACATAAAAAATGATCCGCTCCTGCGCTCCATTCCCGTTATTATGGTGTCTATTTTGGACAACAAGAGCCTGGGTTTTGCTCTGGGCGCGGCGGATTATATCGTCAAACCGTTTGAAAGAAAAGAACTTCTTGAAAAACTAAAAACAGCCGAAGGCAGTCTTCGGCGGTCATACCCGGCGGAAGGCAATCAGCGCAGAAAAGTTTTAGTGGCTGATGATGAGCCCGCGATGCTGGACTATTTAAAAACTACGCTGACAACCGAGGGTTATGAGGTCGAAACAGCGGCCGGCGGCAAAGAAACCCTCGCAAAAATAAAGGAAGGCAGGCCTCCCGACATTATTTTCCTTGATCTTTTAATGCCGGGGATAACCGGTTTTGACGTGCTGGACGCCGTAGATAAAGACCCGAACCTTAAAAACACCATCGTCATTATCCTTACCGCCAAACGCCTGACACAGGAGGAAACCGGTTATCTCCACACAAGGGTGGAAACCATCATACAGAAAGGCTCAAAAAGCCTTCAGGAAATACTGGCGGTTGTAAAAAAAAGACTGGAAATTTTGGAGAACAGCCATGAATAACCGCATACTTATCGCAGATGACGATTATGACAACCGCATGATTCTTAAAGACGCGCTGTCCGCCGCCGGCTTTGAGGTTTTAGAGGCGGTAAACGGCATTGAAGCCGTAAAGCTTGCGTCAGCGGAAAAACCGGATTTAATTTTTCTTGATCTTTCCATGCCTAAACTTAACGGATGGGAAGCCGCTAAACAAATACGGCAAATGCCTGAAATAGCGCATACTCCCATCTTTGCGTTCACCGCGCATGCGCTTGCAGGCGACGAGCATAAAGCCAAAGCCGCGGGCTGTGACGAATATATATCCAAGCCTTGCGTTCCCAGAGAAGTGGTAGAAAAGGCGCGCAGACAGCTTTATAACAAGGAGTAAAAGTATATGGCAAAAATACTAATCATTGACGATGATATGAATAACAGAAACATTCTGAAAGCCAGGCTGGAAAGCGCCGGCTACCAGACAGCAGAGGCGGACAACGGCGAAGACGGGATTACAAAAGCGCAAAACCTAAGACCTGACATTATAATACTGGACGTAATGATGCCGAAAGTGGACGGATGGCTGGCATGCCATATTTTGAAGTCCGATACGCGGACAAAAAATATACCAGTGGTGATGCTGACCGCATGCGCCCGTCAGATGGAAGAACTGAGAGGGTGGGAATCAGGCGCGGATGAATATCTTACGAAACCATGCGACCACAAGCGGCTTCTGGAAATTATCGCCGGATTCTTAACCCCGGCAAGGAGCGGTTTATGAACCAAACCATTGATACCGTAAGTCTCAGCGCGTGCAAAATAGCGCCGGAACTTTTAAAACTCATCTCTTATGAAACCATGCGGCGGCGCTGGGTTATGCCCTTTGACCTGCACAACGGCAAACTGCGGCTGGCTATGGCCGATCCCTCGGATTCAGCCGCGATAGATGAGATACGCATACAAACCGGCTACGAGTCTGAAGTTTTCCGGGTATCTAAAGAAGAACTGACTAGCGCGCTCCGGCAAAATTTCAGCGATGCGGCCGACCATCCGGTCTGTCCCGGCATGCCCGTAGAACAGCAATCCGGTTCAGTGTCTTACGGTGATTCTTATGCTGTACAGTCGGTAGACAAGCTGATAGACATAGCCGCGGACATGCGCGCGAGCGATATTCACATGGAACCTCAAAAGGAAGGATTTTTCATCCGTTTAAGAATCGACGGAGTATTAAAAACCGTACATGAGTTTCCTAAATCAGCCCAGATTACCATAATCTCCCGGATAAAAGTCATGGCCGGCATGGATATCACTGAAAAAAGACTGCCTCAGGACGGCCAGGTATGCGTTCAGCGGCAGAACAACAAAGAGGTTGATTTGAGAATTTCAACAATGCCGTCTAAATACGGAGAAAAGGTGGTGATCCGCATTTTAGACAAATCCAGCACGGTATTGGGGCTGGAACATCTGGGATTTAAACCTGCCATGCAGAGCGTATTCGAATCCATGATTGAAAGACCTCACGGGCTTATTCTGGTCACAGGGCCCACGGGAAGCGGCAAAACAACCACTCTTTACGCCGCATTAAACAGGGTCAAATCTCCTTTAAAAAATATCATTACATTGGAAGACCCCATTGAATACGAGCTTCTGGCGGGCAGTTCCAATGAAATGGGAATAACGCAGGTTCAGGTGCATCCCAAGATCGGACTGACATTCGCGGCGGGACTGCGGGCATCCTTAAGACAGGATCCTGATATTATAATGGTGGGAGAAATACGCGACAAAGAAACCGCGGAAACAGCCATGAAAGCGGCGATGACAGGACATCTGGTTATTTCCACTCTTCACACAAACGATGCCGCAAGCGCTCTGGGACGGCTTATAGATATGGGCATTGAACCGTATCTAACCGCATCGACCGTCGCGGGAGTGCTGGCCCAGCGGCTTGTGCGCATGCTGTGTCCGCATTGCAAAGAAAAATACAGGCCGCCTCTCAGGGCGTTAAAGAACCTTTTTCCGGGCAGAGAAGATCTTTCCGAAGCGGTTTTCTACAGAGCGAAAGGCTGTGAGCGATGCAGCGGCACAGGCTATAAGGGCAGGCAGGGGATTTTCGAACTGCTGAGCATGACCGACGAATTAAAACAAAAACTGCATGACGGCGAACATCTGCGGGGGATACGCACAATCGCGCGGACGCAGGGAATGAAAACGCTTCAGGAAAACGGAATGGAAATGGTATTCAGGGGCTTAACCACCGTAGAAGAAGTATCGCGCGTCACAACAGAGTAGCTTGCACAAATTCATAAAGCGCTTCCCGAAGTAAGACGGTAGACGGGAAACGGTAGAAGGTACAAGAAGAACAGAAGAGGGAAAACCAAAAAATATTTCTTTTGCCGTTCACCTCTTAGTATCTGACATCTTTTGGGTTTTTTCTACCGTCTCCCGTCTACCATTTACCGTCTACCCTGCCTTAATTATATTTCAAATTTATAGCCCATTCTGTGGGAATTCACTATCCGCTTGGAAATTTCCTGCCCAAGTTTTTTCCGCAGACGCGAGATAAGAGTCTCCACAGTGTGGGGATCATTGTAAACCGCGGGGTCATACCCCCATACTGTTTCCAGCAGGAAATTAACAGGCAGAACCCTGTTGGGCTCCTCTATGAACAAAGCCAGAAGGTCGAATTCCTTGCGCGTCAGCTCTATTTTTTTGCCTCGCAAACGCGCTTCTCTCGCCGAAGGATCAAGCTCAATTCCGCATTTTTGAAGCTTCTTTAGTTTTTCGGGACTTTTAGCATATCTGCGCATGACGGCTTTTATCCTTGAAACAAGAACCTTGACCGGAAACGGCTTTATAATGTAATCGTCCGCTCCTCCGTCAAGACCGGCCACTATGTCTCTTTCTTCCACCATTTCGCCCGACATTATTATCACGGGAAGTCCGCTGGTGGAAGGTTCGCGCTTAAGCACGCGGCAGAGAGAATGGCCGTCCAATCCCGGCATTTCCGCGTCCGTAAGCACCAAATCAGGAATAATTTCCCGGGCGACCGCCAGCCCGTCCGACCCGTTTGCCGCCGTTACCACGGCAAAACCGCTGTGCGCAAGCGTTTTGGACAAAGATTCGCGCACGCTCTTTATATCATCCACTACAAGTATTTTGGCCGCCATAATTTGACATCTCCCCGCTAAATTACTAATCTTAACATTATTAACATATTTATACAAAAAAAAGGGGAGGAAGCACAATAATTATGAAATCCTGCTTAACAACATTTGAGACTTCACGTTTATGCGGAGTGGTACATACGACAATTATAAGATGGATAAAAGACGGCAAGCTTAAAGCTTACGAAACTCCCGGAGGCCATAGAAGAATACAGATTGAGGACCTGCTGGCTTTTATGAAGCATTACAACATGCCCATACCCGCGGCCTTCCCAAAAAATATGCCGAGCATAATGGCGCTGGACGACAACAAGCAGATATTATCGATGATACGCAAGGCATTTGAAACTTTTGCCTCGGATATTGAACTCTATACCACTTCAAATCCGGTGGAAGCGATGGTAATGCTGGGCAACCATCCCGCGGATTTGCTGATACTGGATGTGATAATGCCGGCGATGGACGGCATACAGGTATGCAAGACTCTTAAGACGCGGGAAGAAACCGCCAAAATGAAAATCATCGTTATAACAGGAAAACTGCTGTCCCATGAGCAGGAAGATTTTTTAAATCGGAATGCCGACTATGTTATGCGCAAGCCTTTTTCGCCTGTGGAACTTATAGAGCATGCCGTCAAACTGCTCAAACTGAATGTTTTTTCTAAAAAATAACAGGGATTGCAAATGCTGACCGACATTATAAAAAAACCGGACACTACGGCTGTAAATCTGCTTGTCAAATATCTTAAAGCCGAAGGCGTAAAACATATTTTCGGCATACCCGGCGGACCTTTGATGCCGCTGTATGAAGCCCTTTTTGAAGCGGGGGGGATAAAGCCGGTCATAGCCAAGCACGAGCAGGGCGCAGCTTTTATGGCTGACGGTTACGCCCGCGCGGGCGGAAAATTAGGCGTATGCTGCGCCACTACCGGTCCCGGGGCCACGAATCTGCTGACCGGAGTAGCCTGTTCATACGCGGATTCTATACCGGTGCTTGTGATAACCGCGCAGGTGGCGGTGTCGGCATTCGGAAAAGGCGCCGTGCAGGAAAGCACATGCCACGGAGTCGATATTGTTGAGATGTTCAAACCCGTCACAAAAAGCAGTCTTATGATACCGGCGGCGGAAAAAGCAGGGGAAATAATACGCTCATCCCTGAGAACCGCTTTGAGCGGAAGAAAAGGGCCTGTGCATATCAATTTCCCGTCCGATTTCATGAAAAAATCCGTTCCTGATTATGTGCTTGAGCCTGAACGCTACAGAGTCAACGGCTCTAATTTTGACAGAGAGGCTCTAAAAATCGCTTCAAAACTGCTTATCTATGCCAAAAGACCGGTTATACTGGCGGGATATGGAATAAATCTTTCCAATGCTTATGAGGAACTCAGGCTTCTTGCCGAAAAACTGAAAATACCCGTAGTCTCATCTCCTAAAGCAAAGGCGGCGTTTCCTGAAAACCATGTGCTGTCGCTGGGAATATTCGGATTTGCCAGTTCGCCTCAGGCCGAAGATTATATTTTTTCCGGAGAAACCGACCTGATTCTTGCTGTTGGAACCAGCTTGGGTGAACTTTCCACATGCAGCTGGGACCCGCGCATAGCTGAAATAAAAAATCTGATACAAATCAATATAGACCCCGGCGAAATCGGAAAAAACTTTCCGGCTTCGCTCGGAATAATAGGGGACGCCAAAATAACTTTACGGGAATTAAACTACCAGATAGAACGGGACTTGCGCTGGCTTGACCTGCCTGAAAGCACAGCTTTGGATTTTATAAAGGAATTCAAGCGCGGGCATCCGAGATATGAAAACGCGGAAAAACTCTTATCCGACGCGGTTCCCATAAAGCCACAGCGGCTTATTCATGAACTGCGCGAAGCCCTTCCGTCGGACGCCCTGCTTTTTGTGGACATAGGCACCTGCATGCCGTGGGCGCTTCATTACTACCAGACATATGAACCCGGCACTTTTTTTGTCAATCTGGGGCTCGGCTCAATGGGCCATGGAGTGGCAAGCTGTATCGGCGCCAAACTGGCCGCGCAGGACAGGCCGGTAATTGCTCTGGCAGGGGATGCCGCATTTGCGATGAACGGGATGGAATTGCACACCGCCGCTGAACTGGGCATTCCGGTAATATGGATTATACTCAACAATTGCGGACACGGAATGATTTACCACGGAGAACGTCTTCAATTCGGCTCAAGGTTCAGCACAAGCCTTTTTAAGAACCGGCTGAAAATAGCCGCGATAGCCGAAAATATGGGCATTGACTCGGTCTGCGTTGAAAACAGCGGCGATTTCAGGAATGCGCTTAACTGCGCGCTGAAAAAAAACAGTCCGTATCTGATAGAAGTCCTGACCGACATGAGCGAAACTCCGCCTATGGGCAGACGCATAAAAGCGCTGGATAAAGTCTTCGCCGTATCAGCGGGTGAAAAATGAAACAAGGGAAACAGCGGATAAACGATCTTATTTACGGCTACAGGAAAGCCAAAATTCTTTTCACCGCCGTGTCTCTGAACATTTTTGATTTTACCGCAGGGAACAAAGGCAAAACTGCAGGTTGGCTGAGTTCTGAATTAAAAACAGATAAGCGGACGACTGAAATTCTGCTTAATGCCCTTACAGGCATGGGGTTTCTGAAAAAAAGCGGAAGCTGTTACTCAAACACTGAAATTTCCGACAAGTTTCTGACGCAGGGAAAAGCCGGCTATGTGGGGCATAATCTTAAATATCAGGATATGATCTGGCGGGAGTGGTCAAAACTGGGAGAAATAATAAAAACCGGCAGACCCGGAAAACCGCTTGAAAAACTGATGGCGGGAAAATCCGGATTTCTGCGGGAATACATAAAAGGAATGCATGATATCGCATCTCAGCCCGCGGCTGAAGTCGCTGAAGGCATTGATGTACCGCGGGCAAAAACCCTTCTGGACGTGGGGGGGGGGCCCGGAACTTACACGCTGGCCATGCTTAAAAAAAACCGCGCCCTGCGCGCCGTGATACTTGACCTCCCGCGAACCGTAAAAATCGCGCAAAAAATACTGCGCGGTCATCCGTATTTCAAAAGAATAAGATTTCAGCGCGGGAATTATCATACAGCCGATTTCGGGATGAACAAATACGATCTGGTCATATTTTCAAATGTGACTCATGACGAAGGGGAAAAGGAAAACCGGAGGCTTCTCAAAAAAGCTTTTTTATCAATGAAAAACGGCGGGCAGGTAATAATACACGATTTCATGCTGGATGAGACCCTTTCAAAACCTTTGTTTTCAACCATTTTTTCCGTGCACATGGCGGTATACACAAAAAAGGGCAGGGTATATTCCGGCGGAGAATATTCGCGGTGGCTTAGAGAGGCGGGTTTCAAAGTCCGGAAAAGCTGGAAAATATCGGCGGGTCCCGGAACCTTTTCAAAAGCCATTCTTGCGGAGAAGGTTACCGCTCCTTAGCAATACATAGAACGCTGACCCATTCTTTCCCTCAAAAGCTTTGAGAATGGGTCAGTCCAAACTCACCGCTTTTATGGATGGTTTGGGCAGATGATTACAAACATTCGGAAAAAAACCGGAGATTAAACGCAAAGAACGCAAAGCAACCGCAAAGGACACAGAGTCAATCTGATGAAGATAAAGGTGCGGTTACTACCTGTAGTCTTTGCGTTCTTAGCGTAAATCCTTTGCGTCCTTTGCGGTTTTGCCTGTTTATTAAGGCGAGTAGTTAAAAATTTATGTTTTGGAAACGATTTTTATATATTCTCACCGCGGTAATTTTGTGCTTGGCCGCCGGCGGCGCGCTGAATGCGAAATCGCACGACAGCATTATCGTATGCGACGATGTGGCCGACCCCATGACTCTTGACCCGCACAAGCAATTCTCCGAAAAAAACCATACAATCTGCCAGCAGATATTCGACGGTCTTGTGAGATTCGGCCCCGACGGAAAAATTGAACCGGCCCTTGCCGTATCATGGGAACGGACGGCTCCGGACAGAATGCGGTTTAAGCTCAGAAAAGGAGTATCCTTTCACAACGGAGAACCGTTCAACTCCCAATCGGCTGTATTCAGTATAGGAAGATATTTAGACCCCGCCACGGGTTTTCCGGCGCTCGACCTTATAAATTCAATAAGCAGGGCGGAGCCGGTTGATGATTTTACCGTTGATATCATCACCAAATATCCGGACGGACTTCTGCTCAACCGGCTTGCGGGTTTTGTGCTTATGGCGCCCCCGCTGTATATAAAGGAGAAAGGCGATGATTTTTTTGCCGCCAACCCCATAGGCACGGGGGCGTTTATTTTCAAAGAATGGAAGCGCGGGGAAAAAATAGTTCTTTCGGCGAATAAAAACTACTGGCTTAAAGGATATCCCAAAGCGAACGGCCTTGAATTCAAATTTATACCTCTTGACGAGCAGGTAAAAGCTCTTCTCGACGGCGAAATAAATCTGCTTATAGACATGCCCGGCACGCAAACGCTTTCCGTGATGAAACGGCCCGGACTTGTGGTGGTAAAAAAACCGTGTTTCAGAACTATCGTGCCGTGTCTCAATCTTTCATCCGGTCCGCTGAGCAGCGCGGATGTCAGACGCGCTCTTAATTACGCCATAGACAAAAATGATCTGATCCGCTATGACCTTTTAGGCAACGGCTGGCCGATGGCGTCTTTGAGCATGGACGGTGAAAC
Source organism: uncultured Elusimicrobiales bacterium (assembly GCA_964520045.1). Classification (GTDB taxonomy): domain Bacteria; phylum Elusimicrobiota; class Elusimicrobia; order Elusimicrobiales; family CAZFMJ01; genus CAZFMJ01. The sequence continues at coordinate 18,907 of CAZFMJ010000021.1, forward strand.
CGGGCATAATAAATCATTAATGCCTTATCCGTATAATCCCGAAAAAGCTAAAAAATTACTTGCATCCGCGGGGTATTCCGAGGGATTCGTTTTAAAAACAATAGTTAAGCGCAATTCCCTAAGAACAGCCGGAATTATCGCCACACAGCTGAAAAAGATAGGCGTCATCCTGAATTTCACGCCGGTTTCGGACGGAGATATGTTAAGTGAATTTTCAAAAAAAGAACACGATATGGGAATAGGAGACAGCTCCGACCCTATGTATCACCTGTTTTTCAACCAGGCGCTGATTTTATATTCCAAATCCCCTTTTTGTCTGGGCGGAATTCCGGAATACGACACAAAATTTGAAAAATTGGTGTCCATCATCGACGCCGAAGAACACAAAAAAACAGCGGAAGAACTCGACAAATATGTGCATGACAATGCGTTAAGCCTGTTTACATATCACAAACTGAGGCTTTACGGTATGGATAAACGCGTGAATTTCACTTCATATCTTTCCGGTATGCCGTATTTTTTTGAATCTTATTTGAGCGAAAAGGAAAAACAATGAAGCCTTGTAAAATCTCCATTGCCGGCGTCAAAAACAAGCCGTTCGGAGGAATAAATCTGAAATTTTTCAAAACATGGCGTAATTGCCCTGTATCGATAGTCTATGAGATAATGCCTAAAAATTTCACCACGCCGCATATCGCGCACAAATCAACGCATGAAATGGTTTTCATACTAAGCGGAACGGCAACCGCATTCCTTAATAATAAAGCAATGCGGATCAAAAAGGGCGACTATCTGGTTATTCCGGCCGGCGTAAAACACAAAATTAAAATTTACGGCGCGGATATTCATGCTCTGTCGATTTTTTGTCCTCCGATTGACTATAAGAATCCGGATGCGCACATTAAGAAATGAAACTTATTGAAAGATTTAATTCGCGGCTGACTCATAAATTCATGCTGGGGATAATACCCGTTTCCATCTCAGGCATAATACTTCTGGGCGCGATGTCATATTATGCGGTCAAAAACCATTTGATAACAATCGTGGAAAAAGAAATGCAGACTTTAAGCGCCGGAGCCGCCGCCAGCATGGCCGGCATCTGCAAATACCGCGCAAATGATATTGAAACCCTTTCGGAAACGCCCATTCTTGCTGATTACTACAATAATCTTGATTACGGATTAATACAGGAGGCCGGCCAATACAGGCAGGAACTTGAAAAATATTTTTTAAAATTTTTCAAAAGAACAGGTTCGTATATAAGCATAATGTATGTCGACGAAAGAGGCGCTGTGATATGCGCGGTAAAAGCTGCCGGAATCGTCAAATCAGCGGCTCCATTTGAAAACAAAAAACTGCTGCATGAAATCGCGCGGACAAAACAAGGCTATTTTAAATCCGAAATCATATTCGAAACCGAATATGGCCCCTCAATTTTTTACGGAAAACCTATTTTTGATATTTCGGGAAAATTCAAGGGCGCTATTATCACCCGATACAGCATGCGCATGATACAGAAAGTGCTGAGCCAATGCAAAGTCGGAAATTCCGGAGTGGTTTATATCACAGATTTGTCCAATAAACCGATTCTTTCGGCGGAATACGGCTCCACCCAGAATTATATAAACGCGGATATGTATGAAAGCGTTCCCGTAGAAGGCACCGACTTTAAAGTGGCGCTAATAGCGAAAATGAGCGATTTCCAATCCCCGCTTGTTAAAATACGCGATTTTACAATCATTTCCGTGGCGGTATGCAGTTTCCTTGTGACTCTGTTTATCTATTTTCTTATACGCACGTTAACCCGGCCGATACAGATTCTTGCCGAAGCCACAAAACGGCTGGCTCAGGGGAATATGAAGGAGCAGGTAAATATAAAGCGGGATGATGAAATAGGGCATCTGGCGCGGTCTTTTAATATTATGGCCGAAAATCTCATGCAGCGCACAGCCGAACTTGAAGATAGAATACGCGAACTCATTTTTCTCCATAAAATGAGCGGAACCGTGATACAGCGTCTGGAAGCCGACAATATCTACAAAGTCTGCCTTGAAGCGGCTGTCAGCGGGCTGGGATTTGAAAGAGGCGTTCTTTATACGATAAATCATGAATTGGGCATTATTACGGGCCGCTATGTGCACTCAACCCACGATATAGGATTTACCGACGAACGCCTGCAGAAGAGAAAAATACCGCTCGACAGCGGCGATATCCTGGCGCATGTCGCCGCGGAAAAAAAGCCGGTAAACATACAGGATCCGTTCAATGACCCGAGATGCAATCCTAAATATCTCAGTGAAATAGAAACAAAGGCATTCTGTCTTGTGCCCATAATGACGAATCAAAAGGTTTTCGGAATAATAGGAGTGGATAATTATTATTCGGAAAGGCCGATAACCGACGATCAGATGAACAATCTGATGCTTTTCTGCAATTTCACCGGCCTTGCCCTTGATAATGCCGAATTATTGTCCGGCCTTAAATGGTCGGAGGCGAAATACCGCGCGGTTCTTGATAATTCAGTGGACGCGATAGTCGGCCTGGATAAATCCCTGAAGATAACTATCTGGAATAACGGCGCGGCAAAGATGTTTGGATATCCGGCGGAAAAAATGACGGGACAGCCGATATCCGGTCTTTTTGAAAAATCCGTATTTGAGGCAATAATCAGGGAAATAGTCCGGCAGGGTTTCTTTGCGGGCAACGACATCCCGGCAGTATCAGCCGAAGGCAGGAAGCTGAATCTTGACATAACATGGGCCGGATCGGAAAAGGACAAACATCCCGGCAAAGAGTATACGGTGGTCATGCGCGATATTTCCGAACACAAAAAACTTCAGGCTCAGCTGATACAAGCCGAAAAACTTTCGGCGGTGGGACAGCTTATCTCCGGGATTGCGCATGAGCTCAACAATCCTCTGTCGGTCATACTTGGCTATTCGGAACTGCTGGAGAAAATGCTTAACGGCAAAAAAAACGCGGCGTTTTCGGATGAAATAAATCATATTTATGAAAGCTCGAAAAGATGCAGGGAAATAATCAGCAACCTGCTGGCATTCGTGCGCGAAAGCCGCGATAAAAAGCAGATAATTGACGTAACGCAGGCCATAAAAAACACGATAAGCCTTATGGAATATAAGCTGTGCAAAACGGAAAACATCAATATAACCCAAAAACTGGAAGATTATCTGCCTCCCGTGGCGGGCGATATCCAGCAGCTGGAGCAGGTCATGGTCAATCTTATCCAGAATGCCTGCGACGCCCTGTCCCAGAAAGAAAAAAACAAAGAAATAGAAATCCGCACTTATCACCGGCACAATTACGCTTATATCGCGGTAACGGATAACGGGCCCGGGATTCCGGCTCATCTCCGGCAGAATGTATTTGAGCCCTTTTTCACGACCAAAGAAGAAGGCCATGGCACGGGACTGGGACTTGCGATATGCAGGAGGATAATGGACAAACACGGGGGAAAAATAAGCTTTACGAGCGCTCCCGATGCCGGCACCACATTTACGATCGAACTTCCTATAGTCCAGACCGGCTTTGAACCGGCGCCGGCCGGAATTGATGCGCCGAAAGCCGCAAAACTGCCGGCAGGCAGAAAAGCGCTGATTATAGATGATGAAAAAGACGTGGTCTCGCTGATAAAAAAAATATTGGAAAAAGAAGGCCTGACTGCGCATACCGCTCTTTCCGTGCATGAGGCCGGTAAAAAATTGAAGGAAACCGCATATGACCTTGTCATCTGCGACATTGAAATGGGGCCGGAAAAGGGTTTTGAAGTGCAGGATATGCTTTCAGCCGGCAAATGCATAACGCCTCTCATATTCACTACCGGGAATATGCTCAGCCCCAAACTGCTTGAAAGAATACAAGCCTCGGGAGTGCCGTGTCTTGCAAAACCTTTTAATATAAGTGAACTTATCTCAGCCGCAGGGCTTGCGCTGCAGGATAAAGAAAAAGATACTGCAAAAAATTAACCAAACTGGATGCCCGATTAAAACCCTCGGGCATGACAGGTAAAGGAGAACTATGACAGCCAATAAAAAAATGATTGTGATAGAAGATGACTCGGCCGTACAAAAACTTATTAAAACAATTTTTAAAAAATCAGGCTATAACATCGTATGCGCCTCGACGGGAAAAGAGGGGGTGGAAAAAATAGCGCTGGCGCCTCCTGATATCCTTCTGCTGGATATGAACCTGCCCGACATGCACGGGCTGGATATCCTAAGGAAAGTGCGCGCAGACGGACACAAATTCCCAGTAATCGTGGTTACCGCCAGCGAGGATTTTGAGCAGGCAAACAACTCTCTTAATATGGGAGCAAACGGCTATATCATAAAGCCTTTTGAAGTTGCGAATATTAAAGAAGTAGTCCGCAAAGCTTTGGAAAAAGATTAAGAGTAAACGCAAAGAACGCAAAGCAAACGCAAAGGACACGGAGTGAATCTGATGGAAGACGGATTATCCAGCCATGTCATTGGCACGGCGATAAAATTACAGTCAACGGCTTGTAATCTTTGCGTTCTTCGCGTAAACCCTTTGCGGTTAAACTTTTTGCGCTTTGGCTTGTTTATCAGTGTAATATGAAAAAAACGATTCTTATCGCCGACGATTCCATGGAAATCCATGAAACGATTAAACGCGTTCTTGAGCCTTCATATAATATTTTAAGCGTCTACGACGGCAGCTCCGCGGTGATGACGGCTCGAGATAAAATGCCCAATCTGATTCTTCTTGACATAAACATGCCGAACAAAAGCGGCACGGAAGTTATAACCGAACTCAGAAAAGACGGCAAAACAAGGCTTATACCCGTGATAATGCTTACCGCGGACGCGGAAATAATGGACAAAGTGCTTGGATTTGAGCTGGGCGCGGATGATTACGTCACGAAACCTTTTCATATTCTTGAGCTTAAAACACGGGTGGAAAGCCTGCTTCGCAGAAACTGGCGCGCGCTTTCAGCCAATCCACTGACTCTGCTTCCGGGAGGGCCTGTAATTGAAGAAGAAGTGACGCGCAATATCCGCGAAAATAAGCCGTTCGCTTTTTTGTATATAGACATAGACCATTTTAAAGCGTTAAACGACGCCTACGGCCATGCGCAGGGAGACAAAGTAATAACGAAAACCGCGGATATAATAACAAACGCCGCCATGCAGTATGCCGGCTCCTTTGTGGGACACATCGGGGGCGATGATTTTATCGTCATCTCCGCGCCGGAACATGCAGAGGCGATAGCCAAAAAAACAGCGGAAGAGTTCGATAAACTTTCCCCGTCGTTTTATACGCCGCAGGACGCGGCAAACGGCGGTATAACCACCTTCAACAGGCTTCATCATCAGCAGAAGTTCCCGCTTATGACGGTTTCAATAGCCATAACAGACAGCGCAACCAGAAAATTTGATCATTATGCCTCGGTATCCGACGCTTCGGCTGAAATAAAACGTTATCTGAAAGCAAGACCGCCCTCGGGAAAAAGCGCTCAGATGAAGGACCGCAGACATGACTGTCCCATTCATTCCTCAGAGGCTTTGAGAATGGGACGATCATCTAAGGAAGGTTTGTGACCGAAATATCGCCCCTTGAAATACGCGCCCGGCATGAAGCCGTGTTCTCCATTTTTTTCATAATGCTGGTCTTTTTATTCAGAGCGCATCCCAGTATAACATACCCCCAATTGCTTTATGTAATGGCCGGCCTGCTGTTTTTTAATTTCATATTCAGCAGATTCCTTAAACAGTCCGCAACTTCTTTATGGCTGGCCTGCTGTTCTGTTGCGGCAAACAGCGTCCTTATCGCATTTGCGGTAAAATATTCAGGCGGGCAGGCCTCCTATCTGTGGGCCATGTATCTTCTCCCTATTTTTACAGCCTGCATACTGTTCACAGGATGGCGGGTCTGGCTGTTCGTGTTTTATGTGATTTTTCTGCACTGGGGCTTTTATTGGAAAGATTTCCGGGGCATGGGGACAACGGGCTGGTTTCAGCTGCTGACGCAGACAGCGGTGCTTCTTGTGTCCGCTTCAATAGTGGCCAGGCTGACGCATGCGGAAAAAAGAGCCAAGCTTGCGGCCATGCTCCAGAGAGAAAACCTTGAAAGAGCCCTTTTGGAAACAGAAATAGCGGCGTCAGCCGCAGCCGGCCGTCCTCCCGAGAACATGGAAACTGCCCAATTGAGAAAAGGCCTGCATGATATGGGCAATGCGCTTACAGTGATTACCGGGACAGTGGATTTAATCAAAGGCGAAAACAAAAATTGCCTCAGCCAGGATATGAAACGCATAGAAACCGCCGTATTGCGCTGCAATGCGATACTAAGCGACATACGGGCATCGGCAAAAAACACATGAAAGTACTGCTTATAAACGGAAATCCGTATAAGCCTGCGGTGCCTCCCATAGGCCTTGAATATGTCTGCGAATCCGCCCGGCAGGCGGGGCATGAAGCCGTCATTTATGATTTTTCTATTGAAGATCCGGCAGGTTTGCCGCGCTCTGTAGGCGCCTTCCGCCCCGATGTCATAGGCATCACACTGCGCAATATCGACACAGGACATCTTTTCAACAATATCAGCTATATACCCGAGCTTAAAGCCCTTATAGCCGGATTACGGACTTATTTCAGCGGCCCCATAGTCCTGGGCGGGGCGGGATTTTCTCTTCTTCCGTCCGCAATCATGAGCGAGGTTAAAGCGGACTACGGAATAATCGGCGAAGGCGAAATCTGCTTTCCGCTTCTGCTCGAAAATTTTGCAAATCCGGACCGCGTGCCGAATCTTGTCATAAGAGATAAAAAAACCGGCGGCATATCCTGCACGCTGAAAAAACCGCACGGCGGTCCGCCGTTAAAGCTTATGCGCGATACCGTGAACCACCTTAAATATTATGAATTATTTTCGCATCATAAGACGCACAGTCTGGCTAATATCCAGACTAAGCGCGGATGCGACAAAAACTGCACCTACTGCGCGGAACCCGATGTAATAGGACGGACTATTGCCAAAAGAGAGCCGGAAGATATTATTGATGAAATAAAAAGATTTACCGCGCAGGGCATAACCGATAAATTATTTTTCGTCGACTCCGAATTCAATGTCTGCCCCGACCATGCGGCGGAAATATGCGAAGCCCTGCTTAAATACAACGTCCGTATTGGGTGGACATGCTATCTCACCCCCGAAAACACAGGCAAGGACCTTATCGCCCTTATGAAGCGGGCAGGCTGTTCCTGTATGGTCTGGAGCATGGAAAGCGCCTCCGAGCCGGTATTAAAAGGGCTCGGCAAACCTTATGCTCCGTCCGAAGTCATGCGCATAGCCGGAATATGCAGTGAAATGGATCAGCCGTATATTATTCTGCTTATGTTCGGCGGACCCGGCGAAAGCCGGGACACGGTGCATGAGACATGGCAGAACGTTCATAAGGCAAAAAATGCGCTGTTCGGCATTATTACCGGCGTGCGGATATATCCGTCCACTCCCCTTGCGCGCATGGCGCAGAATGACGGCAGTATATCATCTCAGGATGATCTGCTTTTTCCTGTTTTCTACAAAAAGGATTATACCCGGGATATCATTTATCCGGAAGTGGAAAAACACTTCGGCTCAATGAATAACTGCGTTCTGCTAGGCCCTGAAAAGAAAACAAAATTTGACTGATAAATAATTGAACAACCTGTATGCGATACTGCTCCGCAGGTTTGCCGTACTTTCAGGCTGGACATGGAATGAAAATAGTAAAGGATTCTATTTTAGGAGCAGAATATCGTTTAGGAACGCCGAATGCATCCACTAAGAATTAATACATCCGCCGGCGCTAAACCCCGATTTTTCAATCGGGGGAAGAGCCACCATGTATTCACCCTTAACCTCCCGGCTTTGCGTCTGCTTGCCTGCATTTTAATAATCCTCATGATGATGCCTGTCGTGGCTTTATCAGAAGCGAATCTGCCGGTAACAGCTGTCCTGAGTTCTCAAAGCGGGCCATATCGAGATGCGCTCACCGGCCTTGAGTTGGAATTGGGAACGACTATTCAGTCCTTTGTTCTCTCCCAAGACAAACCGAAAATCAATAAAGCAACGAGGGTGGTGGCTGCGTTCGGCTCAAAAGCCGCTTTGCTCAATTATCCGGACAATGTGATTCTTGTTTACGCCATGGCCCCGGGCACGGCGATCGAAACCAAAAATTCAATAGGAATCTGCATGGAACCTGACGCTGCCGTATTGCTTGCCAACTTGCGAATAATTCAACCAAACCTTAAAAGACTCGGCGTATTATGGCAATCTTTAAGATTTGAGAACTACATCAGGCAATTACGCAAGGCATCCGCTCCTTTGAATATATCTATCGAGAGCGTTCATCTCACAAACAACAAGGATGTACCGGATAATTTGAGAACCATATACGGAAAAATAGATGCCATATGGCTGCCGCCTGATCCTTTGTTATTGAATGCGGCCAGCTTGGCGGTTTTTATGGAATTTTCACGCTCAAATCATATTCCGCTTTTTGTCCCTACCAGAGGCTTGGCTGAGGAAGGCGCCGCAGCTTCAGTAGGCCCAAGCTTCCGCGAAATCGGACGGCTGACCGGAATTGCCGTTCGTCAAACACTTGCAAACCTGCATCCGGGAAATAATTTGTATGCCGTTAATATTGAATTGATTATTAATAAGTCGGCCGCGGCGCAGGTAGGCTTAAAAATACCCGAAGAGATACTTCGGAAGGCAGATAAGGTGATCCCATGAAAATCCAAACCCAGGTTTTATCCGTGCTTATTCCTTTGGCATTGGTATCAGGCGCAAGTATTTCCCTCCTTTCAAAAAAGTCAATCAATAAAACACTCATTACCGGAGCGGCTGAACGCGGGTTCGAGGAATTAGCCGAGATAATTCCGGACGTTAATGCCGGAATGCAGACAAAAAATGAGAAAAAACTGCTGCCTCAATTGAATGAACTTCGTTATAAGCTGCAGGCCTTATATACTATGGCCATGGATACATCCGGCACAGTGCTCGCTCATACCAATGTTCTTGAAAAAGGAAAGATTTACAACGACCCGATTTCCCTTCAGTATTTGGCCTCGGATAAACAGGAGTTCCGATTAACCGGGAATAAAGACAAAAAAATAATTGATATCGCCGTGCCCGTATGGACCAAAGACGACGATTTTTTACTCTCATATGAAAAAGGCGGCAGAACCAGGCTTGGGACTCTGCGCATCGGTCTGCCGCTTGAAGAATTATTAAATACTCAAGCCCACATATTAAAGCAGATTGTCATGATTCTGCTTGTCACGGGCGGGATTATGATGACGGTGATTTTATTGTTCTTGCGCAGGATGCTGTATCCATTACGCGTACTAGCCGAGGCCGCTCATAAAATCGGCCGGGGACAATATGGCGCCAGCGTTCCCGTATCATCAAAAAACGAACTCGGCAGATTGGCGCAAAGCTTCAACCAAATGAGCGGGAATCTGGCGACAACCACCATTTCTAAAAATTATCTGGACGGCATAATTCAAAGCATGGCTGATATTTTAATCGTCACGGATTCACAGGGGAACGTGCTGACGGTCAATGATACTGCGTCGGAAATTTTAGGATACTCTGAAACGGATTTATTGGGCAAACCGACGCTGCGTCTATTTAACTCACAAAAAGCAAAAGACGGAGATTTTCTTTTGGAGGATTTGATCAGGAACGGTTTCATAAAAAATAGAGAAATAGATCTGTTTACCAAAACGGGAGACAAGATTGCCGTGTTTTTGTCCGGCGCAGTTCTAAAAAACATGGAAGACAAATCAGAAGGATTTGTCATCGTAGCCAAGGATTTAACCGAACGCAAGAAGCTGGAATCGGCGCTGGTTCAATCAGAAAAACTTTCAGCAGTCGGCCAGCTTGCCGCGGGGGTCGCCCATGAAATAAACAATCCATTGGGAATCATACTCGGCTTTTCCCAAAGCGTGGTTTCCAGGATGAAGGAAGACGATGCCTTATCCATGCCGTTAAAGTCGATAGTCAGGGAAGCTCTTCGCTGCAAGGATTTGGTGCAGAATCTGCTTATGTTTTCCAGAGCCCAAAAAAGCGAACTGCAGGAAGCGATTGATTTGGATTTAATGCTTGAATCAGCTTTGTCTTTGATAGAGGCGCAGACAAAAACGCGGAATGTGGAACTGGTTAAAGAAATAAGCGGCGAACTTCCAAAAATTCTTGCCAATAAAGTCCAGCTTCAGCAGATTATTATAAATCTTTGCAGTAACGCAATCGACGCCATGCCGGAAGGGGGGACATTGACTGTCGGAGCAGCGGTTTCAAATAAACGCCCTACCCATGTTGAGATACAAGTCCGCGATACAGGGACGGGCATTCCCAAGGAAATTCAATCCAAGATTTTTGATCCGTTTTTTACGACCAAAGAAGTGGGTAAAGGCACCGGCTTGGGTCTTTCGCTGGTTTATGAGATAGTGAACAAGCACAAGGGAACCATTGAATTGGAAAGCGGGGAGGGAAAGGGCACGGCATTCACTGTCTTACTGCCCGTTCACTCCGCGGTAACGCCGGACGCGTGAGCGACGCTGAAGTATTTTATTACTAAGCTTTTAATAAATAGAACAACTAGATAAAATGGAGAAAATCAATGCGAAAAATAGCAATACGGTTGAAAGCAAATATCAGGACAATGTTAATAACCGCGGGATGCTCGGCGATTTTTGCCTTTCCATGCCGCGCGCAAACGAATAATGCGGATATTGAGTTTTTTGAGTTTGAAAAACTCACACTTGAGGAATCCATAAATATAAAAACCAGCGTAACTACTAAATCCGCGGTTTCGGCACGGAATGCTCCGGGTATCGTCACCATCATCACGCGCGAAGAAATCCAGAATATCGGCGCGCGCGACCTATTCGATATCCTGCGTCTGGTGCCGGGGTTCGAGTTCGGCCTGGATATACAGGGGATAATAGGAATAGGGAGCCGCGGCATATGGGGCCAGGAAGGAAAAATTCTGGTCCTTCTAGACGGACAACCGTATAACGACCTCGGGTACGCCGGAACACAAATCGACCGCATTCCGGTTGAACATATTGAGCGCATGGAAGTCATCCGGGGACCGGGATCGGTGGTGTACGGCGGCAACGCGGAACTTGCGGTAATCAGCATAATAACAAGAGGCTCAAACGAAAAAAAGGGCTTGCAAACAACCGGTCTTTACGGACATGGCGCAAAAGGCGGAGACCGCCGCGCTTTAGATCTGCATTACAGCGGGAAAAGCAATGACATCAATATCAGCGCGGCGGCGCATTTTGCACGGACACAGCGCAGCGACCGCCGCTATACCGAATTAAACGGCAATTCCTATTCGATGAAAAACAATTCGGATATTACCGCCAGAAGCCTCAATATAGGCATGGAAAAAAGCGGTTTCCGCGGCCGGATCATTGTTGACGAATTCGACATAAACCAGCGCGACGCTTTCGGGACAAGCCAGTCCCGCGCCACGCAGATAAACAGCACGCTCTATCTCGCAGAAGCCGCTTACGATCTGAAATTCGGAAACTGGCTGATAACGCCCCGTTTCAACATAAACCGGCATAAACCATGGAATGAACACGATGAATTCTTTTTCTATGACAAGACTTTTACCCGTTACAGCGGAAACCTTACCGCTAAATATGAGCATTCATCTCATTGTTCCTTTTTGGGCGGCATGGAATTTCAGCATGACCACGCTAATGCCTCAGATGAAACCGCGACCGCGGCGCTCTGGCCCGGGGGCAGCCGCAGGATCGGCTATGAAAATTACGCATATTTCGCCCAGGAACAGATCACACTTCCGTTAGGAACCATGGTAGCCGGCGGCAGGTACGAGTATCACAACGCTTACAAAGACTCTTTCGTTCCGCGCCTGGCATGGACCAAAGTATGGGAACAATTGCATGTAAAAACGCTCTACAGCCAGGCTTTCCGGACACCGAGTCTGGAAAATATCCGCCTGACCCCTGATATCCATCCCGAACGCCTTACCACTTACGAAATAGAAACAGGATACACGTTCAACAAATATATATTCGCGTCCTTTTCTCTTTTTGATACGACCATCCGCAAACCAATAATCTATCACTATGATCCGGTAACCGTCAGGGAGTATTACAGCAATGACAATACTACGGGCACACGCGGATTTGAACTCACAGGCAGATGGAAAAACACGGCCGGCCATTACGCGGATATGTCCTATTCCTTCTACTCAGCGATAAAAAACCGCATACCTCTCTATTCTGTGCCGGGGCACAGCGATGTCATGCTGGGCTGGCCGGCGCATAAAATTACGCTTAATTCCAATTTTGCGCTGGGCCGGGGATTCAGCGTCAATCCTTCAGGGGCATTCATGGCAGAACGCTATGCCTACTATACGCAGGATGCTTCCGGAAACGCCTTGTCACGGCGCTGTTCCAATGCGGTGATATTAAACATTTTCTTTCAAAAAAAGGGATTCCTGCGCAAAAATCTCAATGTCGGGACGGGGGTCTTCGATCTGCTCGGTTCGAATTACAGCTATATACAGCCCTACAACAGCGGGCATTCTCCATTGCCGGGACGTTCACAAGAGTTCACGTTGCGCGCAAGTTATGAGTTTTAAAAGCATTATGACGCAAACCGCGGAAAAATCAATTCTTGTTGTCGATGATGAACCAGGATTTCATGATATGCTGCGTTATCTTTTGGAGCCTTTGGGGTTTATCATACATTCCGCGCACGACGGTTTGGAGGGATTGGAGCGCGTGCGCGGCAGAAATTACGATATAATTTTTTTAGACGTTCATATGCCTAAGATGAACGGAGCTGAACTTTTAAAAATAATCCGGGAATTGAAGCCGCTCCAGTTTGTGGTGGTAATGAGCAGCGGTTCGGACCCCCGGCAGGTTTTTGAAAAGACGGTCAAAGAATTGGGAGCCATGGCTTGTTTATTTAAACCGTTTGAAATCAACCAGGTTATAGATGCTGTCAATACTTTTACACAAGGGATCGCGGCAAAATAACATGAATAATCGGCAGGAAGGACATAATGCCTAAAACAATTCTTATTGTAGACGATGAACAGGGTTACCGCGACATGCTGAATATTGACCTATCCAACCGCGGATTCAATGTTTTAACGGCAAGCGGGGGACAGGAGGCCATGGAAATTCTCAAAGAAAAGGAAGTCGACCTCATTATCGCGGATATGAAGATGCCTAAAATGGACGGGCTTGACGTTGTGATTGCCGGCAGGAAAATACGTCCTGGAATCCCCATTCTTCTTATGACCGGCTATGCGGTTGAGGAACGCGTTCAGGAAGCGCTTAAGATGAAAGCAAGCGCATGTCTGCGCAAGCCTTTTCAAATCACTGAATTGGAAACCGCCCTGCAGGCTGTTCTAAGCTGAGAATATACATATGACGCAACGCCGCGCTAAAAATAAATCAATGTCCGCAAACCGCCTATCGGCAGTCTCCACCCCGAAGACGCGGGGAACCAAACAGCGGTTGAACGCTTTAAATCGGAGGCTTAACGTCTTGAACCGGCAATTAAAGGCATCAGAAGAAGCCCTGCATGAGCGCACACGGCAGATTGAATTCATACTGGGCGCTACCAAAACCGGACTTGACATCATTGACGCCTCATATAATCTGCGTTATGTGGACCCCGAGTGGGCAAAGACCTACGGGGACTGGCATGGACGAAAGTGCCATAAATATTTTATGGACAAAAACGCCCCATGCCAGGACTGCGGCATACCCAATGCTCTCAGCACAAAAAAGGCCGCCATCACTGAGGAAATGCTGGTCAAAGAAGGCGGCAGGCCCATTCAGGTCACAACCATACCTTTTAAGGACAAAAACGGCGACTGGCTTGTAGCCGAAGTAAACACGGATATTACCGAGCGCAAGAAAGCGGAAGAAACGCTGTTCTTCAAGAACACGATCCTCACAACCCAGCAGGAAGCTTCAATAGACGGAATCCTCATTGTGGATGAAAACGGCAAAATAATATCCTCCAACCGGCGATTTGCCGGAATGTGGGGCATTCCCCCCGATGTGATAAAATCCCGATCCGATGAGCGCGCCCTGCGGTCGGTGATGGATAAATTGGCCGACCCGGAAGAATTTATCGCGAAAGTAAAGCATCTCTATGAGGCCCGGAATGAAACAAGCATGGAGGAAATTAATCTTAAGGACAGAAGAGTATTTGAACGCTACTCAGCCCCTATGTTCGGCGCGGACAAAAAATATTACGGCAGGGTATGGTATTTCCGCGATATCACCGAACGCAAACGTTTGGAAGAGCAAATCACTCATACGCAGAAAATGGAGTCCATAGGCAATCTTGCGGGAGGGATTGCCCATGATTTTAATAATCTGCTGACTACGATCAAAGGATATTCGGAATTGGCAAAGGCAAGAACAGACAAAGAGAATCCTCTATACAACGATTTAAATGAAATAATCATTTCCGCGAATATAGGGGGGGCGCTGACACGGCAGCTGCTCCTTTTCAGCAGGAAACAGCCTATAAGGCCCGTAAATCTGCTGTTGAACAAGATAATAGAAAACATATCGAAAATTCTCCGGCGCCTTATCGGCGAGGACATTAAAGTGGCGATAGAATTACCGGCGGATATATGGACGGTTAAAGCGGATGCCTCAAGAATTGAGCAGGTTATAATGAATCTTGCCGTAAATGCCCGCGATGCGATGCCTGAGGGCGGAAACCTTACGATAAAAACCGAAAATATTACATTAGATGAAAAGGATTCAGGGGATATTCCCGAATCATCGCCCGGCAAATTCGTCAAATTATCGGTGCAGGATAATGGAACGGGAATGAGCAGAGAAATTATGCCCAATATTTTTGAGCCGTTTTTTACCACAAAAGGCGTAGGAAAAGGCACAGGGCTCGGATTGTCCGCGGTTTACGGCATTATCAAACAGCACACCGGCTGGATAAATGCGTCCAGCGCGCCCGGCAAAGGAAGTATTTTCACAATATACCTGCCCGCCGTCCCTTCGGAAAAACCGGAACCGGAAGCGAAGGAAACAGCCGAATTCCGCGATATTACGGGACACGGAGAAAAAATTCTGTTTGTTGATGACGAGGAAGGAATAAGAAAATATGCCGGCAGGGCGCTTTCAAATTACGGCTATGCCGTATTTTTAGCCCGAAATGTCAAAGAAGCGCTTGAAATATATGAAAAGGAGAAAGGCAGTTTCAAACTGGTCATAAGCGATGTTATTCTGCCGGATAAAATAGGCACGGAATTGGTCAGCCGGCTTATTTCCGCTGACCCTAAACTTAAGGTTATATTCATCAGCGGTTATCTTGATGATAAGTCGCAGTATGAAATAATACATGAGAAAGGCTATAAATTTTTTCAGAAACCCTTTGAGTTAAACACCCTGCTCGCCGGCATTAAAGAAGCGCTGAACACTTAGCGTCCCGTATTTTATATAATGTTAATTATATTAATCTTGCAAATTTTACCAATTAAACCATCAGCATAAATCAATGCGTAAAATACCACGGGAAATTTTAAAAAATCTATGGCTGATACCGGCGCTGGCCGGCGCATCCGCTTTGGCCGGATGGATATTTAATGTTGAGTTTTTGAAAAGCATTTTTTTCGGCATGGTTTCAATGAAGCCGAATACTGCCGTTGCTTTCATTTTTTCCGGAATTGCCATGCGCATTTCACCGCAGAACCAGACTCTGCGCGCGCGGAAACTTATGATCGCCGTTGCCGCTGTTATAGCATTACTAGGAACCTCCGCGCTGTTTGAATATATCAGCGATATCGACCTTGGAATAGATCAGCTGCTTTTTCGCGAAGACGCAAATCCGGCGCACACTTCCCATGCCGGCCGCATGGCTCCAGCCACGGCATTTGGATTTATGTCCGCGGGAATCGCCTTTTTCATTGAAACTCGGAAATTAAAATATTTCTGGCTCCAACAGTCTTTTGCGGCCGGTATATTGCTTTTGATTCTGAGCTGGTTTATGGGGTATCTATACCTCGTTAAATCCATGTACAGCGTATTTAACTATACCCCCATGGCTGTGCATACGGTTATCGCTTTTACGGCTATAGGCATAGGGCTTCTTTTTCAGTATCCGAACAAAGGGTTTGTAAAATATATATACGATAAAGAACCGGCGGGGATTATCGCAAAAAGGCTTCTGGCCGTCTGCCTGCTGATAATTTTTACTACAGGGTTGCTGTTCGCAAGGGGAACCATATCCGGTTTTTATTCCAACAGCGCCGGTTTCGCATTCTTCGCATTGTCGAATATCTTTCTCATGACTTTATCGATATATTATTTCACTAAAAAAACAAACCAACTCAATGATGAACGCGCAAAACTGGCGGATGAACTTTTTGCCAATGAACACCGCTTTCAGTCCATAATGGACAATTCGATGACGCTTATATCGGTAAAAGACGCCGGCGGCCATTATCTGATGGCCAACCGCACATTTGAAAAACTGCGCAATATATCGGCGGAACGCATTAAAGGCATGACCGACCACGCCATGTTTCCCAAAGACATAGCGGACAAATTGGTTAAAAACGACGAGGCAGTCCTCAAAACCGGCGTTCACGCGGAATTTGAGGAAACGATACAAACAGCCAAAGAACTCCGCACTTACCTTTCGCATAAATTTCCCTTGTCCGACGCCATAGGCTGTCCGCACGCCGTAGGCGCCATATCAATGGACATAACGGAGCGCAAACGCAATGAAGAAGAAAAACAGGTTTTGATAAAGGATTTAGAAACGACCAATTCACTGCTTACAACCGCGAACAAAGAGCTTGAGACTTTCAGCTATTCCGTATCGCATGACCTGCGCGCCCCGTTAAGGGCTATCGACGGCTATTCCAAAATGCTTACTGAAGACCATGCCGGAAAACTTGACGCGGAAGCAATGCGCCTGCTCAACGTCATAAGGCGGAATACCCAAAAAATGGGCCAGCTTATAGACAACTTGCTGGATTTTTCCCGCATGGGCAGAAAGGAAATGGAAAATTCGGCGGTAGACATGACAAAACTGGCTCAATCGGCTTATTCGCAAATCAATGAAAAAACTCCGGCTGACTGCAAAATTCTGGATATGCCGCGAACTTACGGAGACATGGTTATGCTTAAGCAGGTTTTCTTAAACCTGCTGTCCAATGCCGTCAAATATTCAAGGCACAAAAGCGATCCGGAGATAGAGGCCGGCGGAAAAAAAGAAGACGGCTACAACCTTTACTGGGTGAAAGACAACGGCGCGGGATTCGACATGAAATTCGTCCACAAACTTTTCATGGTTTTTGAAAGGCTCCATTCGCAGGAGGAATTTGAAGGCACCGGCGTGGGGCTTGCCATAGTACAGAAGATTATCCAGCGCCACGGAGGCGAGGTCTGGGCTGAAAGCAAGGTAAACGAAGGCGCTGTTTTTTATTTCAAACTTCCAATAAGAAGTGAGACAGTAGAAGGTAAACGGTAGAAGGTAAACGGAAAACGAAAAAAATAAACAAAAAAAATTTTATGCCTATTTTTGTTTTCCGTCTACCGTTTACCCTCTCCCGTTTACCGTCCCCTGATAGGAGGAACTAATGCCTGATATCAATGAAGTGGAAATACTTGTGGTGGAGGATAATCCCTGCGACGCCGAGCTTACCATAAAAGCGCTGAAAAAACGCAATCTGGCGAACAAGCTCTTTCATGTAAAAGACGGAGAAGAAGCGGTTGACTTTATCTTCGGGAGGGGGCAGTACAGCCTGCGTAACACGGAAAACAAGCCCAAAGTCATACTCCTTGATTTGAAGCTTCCCAAAGTAAACGGGCTTGAAGTTCTGAAAATCCTAAAATCGGACGATCGCACAAAGAATATACCTATTGTAGTTCTTACTTCGTCCAAGGAAGAGCGCGATATAGTGGGAAGCTACAAGCTGGGGGTGAACAGCTATATACCCAAACCCGTTGATTTTGATAAATTCGTGGATTCGGTTTCAGAGCTGGGATTATACTGGCTTCTCCTTAACCGCATGCCGTAATCTATGATGAGGATTACCCGGCAAACAGCTGGAACGCAGACCCATTCCTTCCTCAAAGGCACTGAGAATGGGTCAGTCCAAACTCATTGCCTTAAAGGATTGTTTGGGCAGATAACGCAGATGACTATGATAAACGCAGATAATTACAAACGGGGGATTAACCGCAAAGAACGCAAAGCAAATGCAAAGGACACAGAGTTAATCTGATTGAAATGATGGAAAACGAAATATCCGGACAAGTCATCGGCGCGGCGATGAAGGTATGATTAATGTTTATCATCTTTGCGTTCTTAGCGTAAATCCTTTGCGCCCTTTGCGGTTAAACTTTTTGCGGTTTGGCTTGTTTTCATATTCAATCATAATGATCTGCGTTATCAGCGTTCTATTTTACATAACAGGTAATTAAAATCTATGAAAAACCAAAATATAAAAATACTTCTGCTTGAAGACTCCGCATGCGACGCGGAATTAATAGTGCGGGAACTAAAAAAAAGCAATATATGCTTCCAATCCCTGCTTGTAGACACAAAAGAATCCTTTATCAATGCCCTTGAGGAATTTAAGCCCGATATTGTGCTTTCGGATTATGTGATGCCTTCTTTCAGCGGACTGGCGGCGCTTGCAATAGTGTGCGGCGGATATCCCGACATGCCGTTTATTTTTATTTCCGGTTCCGTAGGGGAAGAAACAGCCGTAGAGGCGTTGAAAAGCGGAGCCACCGATTACGTGTTCAAAGACCACATGGTAAGGCTGGTTACATGCGTTGAAAGGGCGTTGAAAAATCTCAATGGAATAAAGGAACGGAAATATCTTGAAGAACAGCTGCGGCAGACCCAGAAAATGGAAGTAGTGGGCAGGCTGGCCGGCGGAGTCGCGCATGACTTCAATAATATTCTCACCGCGATATCCGGATACACCGAATTTATCCTCAACGACCTCTCCGCCAATGATCCGCACCGGCAGGATGTGGAAGAGATAAAAAACACGGTTTACCGCGCGGCTTCGCTCACGCGCCAGCTCCTCGCCTTCAGCAGGAAGCAGATTCTCCGTCCGGAGATACTTGATTTAAATTCCGTAGTCTCCAATATAGAACGGATGCTCAAGCGTCTCATAGGCGAAGATATTTCATTATGCACCTGCCTTGCCCCTCATTTGGGCAGGGTGCTCGCGGATGAGGGGCAGATAGAGCAGATACTGATGAATCTTGCCGTAAATTCGCGGGACGCAATGCCTAAAGGCGGAACGCTCAAGATTGAAACCTTAAAAGAAAATCCGCCCGAGGCGGGCGCGGGGGACAGCCGGACATGCGGCAATCTCATAGCATTGCGCGTCAGCGATACGGGTTCAGGTATGAGCAAAGAGATACTCTCTCATCTTTTTGAGCCCTTTTTTACCACGAAAGAACCCGGCAAGGGCACCGGACTCGGACTTTCCACCACATATAATATAGTCCAGCAATTCAAGGGAAGCATAAACGTGGACAGCGAGCAGGGAAGGGGAACCGTATTCACGATATATTTTCCTCCTATTCAGGAAGCTCTGCTGTCGATAGGAGAAACGCCGATTCCGAAGGACTCCCTCAAAGGCAATGAATCGGTGCTTCTGGTGGACGACGACGAAATGGTGCGGGCTCTTTCAAAAAGGATATTGGCGCAGAACGGATATCTTGTGGCGGAAGCGCACAGCGGCGACCATGCTTTAAAGCTTCTGCAGGATATCTCAATTCCCATCGACCTGATCATAACCGATGTTATTTTACCCGGAATGAGCGGGCCGGAATTGGCGGAGAAAGCCAAGTCCCTGCGTCCCGGCGCGCAAATATTTTTTATTTCAGGGTATACCGATGACTTGCTGAAAAATCACGGCATATTAAACACGGAAAAACTCCTTCTAAAACCGTTTACGCCGAATGACCTTCTGCGCAAGGCAAGGGAAGTGCTGAATGCCGGGAAGACGGTAGACGGGAGAAGGTAAACGGTAGACGGCAAAACAGAAACAGATATAATATTATTCCGTTTATTTTTTTCCGTCTACCTTCTTCCATCTACCATTTACCGATGGAAAGGAATTATAAATGCCTAAAATACTTATAATTGATGATGAAAAAATCGTCACGGATGCTTTAAAAACAGTTCTTACAGGCAAAGGATATGCGGTAGCCACAGCGGCCGACGGGATGTCAGGCATTGAAATATTCAGGCAGTTTAAGCCCGATATCGTCATATTGGACCGCGATATGCCTAAAATGACAGGGTCCGAAGTCTTCAAAAGAATAAAAATAGAATCTCCTGATTCAAAAATACTTATACTAACCGGCTATGCCGACCCCGAAGGCGGTGAAAAATACATGAAGCTCGGCGCGGACGCTTTTTTGTCAAAAGAAAACGGAATTGAAATTCTGTTTACCGCGATTGAAGCTGCGCTTAAAACATCCGGCCATGCCGTCTGCCCGGCATCCGGCAAACAGCCGTCCGCTGGAGATGGAAAACGAATACGCATACTGGTTGCGGACGATGACGAAAGCATAAGGGGTGTGCTGAAGCGGTTTCTTGAACAAAAGAATTATGAAGTCATAACCGTGTGCGACGGCAAACAGGCTGTTGAACAATTTAAGAAATTCAAGCCGGCCATGACTCTTCTGGATATAAGCATGCCGGTGATGAACGGCCTTGAAACCCTGAAAAAAATACTTGAATTGGATTCGAAAGCGGCGGTGGCGATGATAACCGCGAACGGCGAACTGGAAACAGCAAGGATGTGCATGCAGTTGGGCGCTTACGACTATATCGCAAAGCCTTTCAATTTCGACTATCTCGAAACAAGCGTGTCAGCAAAAATACTTCTATTGCTGAAATAACATATCTTATCGTATGATGAGAGGAGGAAGTACCTTTCGGGGACGGTTCTTAATATCTTAATAACTGAAGAAATCAACCGTTTTTGAGGCTGAGTTAAAATTAAATAACCACGGAGATAAAATCATGAAAAAACTTACGGTAATCGCGGTGTTATCGGTATTTGCTATGGCGTGCGCTTCTTCGCCGGATAAGGGCACGGTATCCGGCAAAGGCGAGATAGAAAGAGAATGGGCTGAAGAAGGAATGACAAAGAATTACATCTTCGCCAGAGGCATCGGCGCGGCGGATCAGGCCCTTACGAATAAGACCCAGAAAATGGCCACGTCCAGAAACGCTTCCATTGTCAACGGCCAGTACAATCTGCTTTCCTTCGTAAAAGGCGTACAGCTTGAAGGCGGGATAACCGTCGGCAAAGCCGTAGAAACCGACTCAGTCCTTGCCACCAAAATAGACGCCGTCATAAAAGGCGCCGAGGTAGTGCGCACCGAGTGGACGAACGACGACGGATGCGTAATAATATTGCGCATGCCCAAGACGGTCCTTAAAGAGCTTGGATTCAAAATACAGGAATAACTGATATCACAGCCAAAATTGATTCGCTACACCGGCTTTTGTCCCAAATTCACCCCTTCGATTACACTCAGGGTGTGGTTCGACAGGCTCACCATCCTGAGCAAAGTCAAAGGAACACTGAGCGAAGTCGAATGTGTCAACAGCCTTAACCTGAAAAATGCAATTACGCCCTCACCTTTTATCCTCTCCCCGAGGGAGAGGGAGGGGAGAGGGGGATGCATAAAAAAATTCAGCTTTTTGATGCGACAAACATGTTTCAACTGCAGTTTTCAGGTTAAGGTTTATTTGGAACAAAAGCTGGGCTCCCGCCTTTATAATCCGGATTCCACATTCCCGTCCTAAAAAATTACTTGCCAGAATCGCGCAGCTGTAAATCCCCTTCATTATGTGAGCGGGAAATGAACTGCTTGTGAACGCTGGGAGAACTCTACCGCGTATACTATCGGTATAAGCACAACATATTGCGGGGAAGAACGGGGGACATATGAAAAAGCGCGGGGGAACAAGTCAAAGATTATCCGTCATAATGTTCATTGTTATTATGATGCTTCCTTATATACGGTGCCATGCCTCGGGCAATTATCAATCGCTGGCAAAAGAAATAGCCCTTGCGGCGCTCAACGCCCGCATAAGCAAAATAGCGGTATTCCCATTTGATTCCATGGACAACACAGACGCTTTTGACGGCAGGAACATCGCGGAGCAGCTGACGACGGAAATAGTACGCACAGAAAAAGTAGAGGTGGTGGAACGCGGATTACTTGAAAAAGTAATGGAGGAGCAGAATATCCAGACCGCGGGGTTTGCGCACGAGGCCGCATCTAAAAAACCAGGCAAAATATTTCCGGCGGACGCCATTGTCACAGGCTTTGTTTCCAACAAAGACGGCGACATCAGGGTTTATGCGCGCCTGATTGACGTAACCAGCGGAAAAGTATTGTTTGCCGCCGCCAAACGGTTTTTTAAACACCCCGCTAAAGAAGACTCCGCTTTAGACGAAAAAGAGAGTTCCGCCGAAAAAGAAACAGCATCCGCCGCATACGGAAACCGCAAGACCGGGTACAAACCCAAAACCGATATGCGCGACAGCCTTTCGCAGTCTTCGGAGTATACCCGGTGTCAGGACACGATAGACGCATTAACAAGCCTGACGGTAAATCTTAAAGCGAAGTACTGGGCGTCCAAAATAAAAGAATCTAATTTCGCGTATCTGCGCCGTATAACAGAGCCCGATTCGGACATACAAAATCCGGCATTGCGCTCATGGTTTAACGCCCTGCTTGATTCATGGCATTATCTGGGAATAACGCCCACAATGTTCCCGTCGGAACTTGATACGCTTAGAACAACGGACGAAAGGATCGCCGACATCAAAAAAACGTGTCATAAAAAACCCGGAAATGAGCTTGCGGACGGATTACAAGCCAAAGCATTTTGACTATAATACCCTGAAAAACCAATAGAAGCGGCTGTTATCCGTAAAATAAGGGAAGTCATGGAGGGCAGGCTGAAATGAACAATAAATCCGTTCCATTGGGCAAGATGCCAACGGCCGACTCCGGGAAAAACGGCGCTAAAAGTCCGGAATCCGCCCCGCCTTCGCGGGACTGCGAGTCATCGAATCTCCCCATAGACTCGTCTGCCCCGCTGCTCCGCGGGACAGTCTTTTCTGATGAAGCTAAGGAATCCGCCCGAATTCTCATTGTGGATGATGAGGAGCCGATGCGCGAGCTATGCCGCCGGGCGCTCGCGGACACGGGCATCGCCGTAGAAACCGCATCCGGCGCGGAAGAGGCGCTTGCCCTGCTGCGCCGCGAAGCTTTTGATATTGTCATCACCGATATGCAGATGACCGACCCGCGCGCGGGAGTGAACATGGCAGGGGAGGTGCGCGGCCGCTGGCCGAAGACCGACATCATCATCATGACCGGCCGGCCCTCTTTGGAAACCGCTATTCCCGCGCTTAAAACCGGCGCGGCCGACTACCTGATAAAACCATTCTCCATAGCCCAGCTTCAGACCGCGGTAAACCACCTGATCCGGACGCGCCGGCTAAAGCGCGAACTGAAGCGCGAGAGGCTTCTTTACCGGAAGCTGGACGAAGACTACGCGGTGCTTCAAAAAGTCGAACGGTTTAAAGCCGGCATCATCGGCAGAATAAGCCATGAACTGCGGACACCGGTTACCATAGCCCGCCTGGCCGCGGAACTAATCAGGGATAATATCTCCCCTTCCAGCCTGGACTTCTACGCAAAGCTTGACAGCGCCTTGTGCCGGATGCATGCCACAGTGGAGGACTTATTGCTTTTCGTCCAAACCCAGGACGTAAATTTTAATATAACCAAATCAGCGGCGGATATCTGGCCTGTTCTGGAACAGCTTCTTGCCGACTATCGGCCGCTTTGGGAAAAACGCGGACTGCGGGTCGGGATCAGCATGGAAGGCGAAAGGCGCCCCCTGCCTGCCGATGCGGAACTGATGAAAGCGGCGTTCGCGCGACTGCTGCATAACGCCATCCGCTTCAACCGCGACGACGGTTCCATCAGCGTTCTGGCCCGATACGAACCGGAACAAACCTCTTTCGTCTTCACCGACACGGGGGAAGGCATCCCGGCTCAGAAGCAAAGCCTGATCTTGAGCCTGTTGCGAAAGTCTGCATAAACCTGTAAAAAAGTACTATAATACCCTCCG
>CAZFMJ010000022.1:0-41894 GCA_964520045.1 uncultured Elusimicrobiales bacterium
GACTTTATAATCGCAAATCATGCGGAAAAAGACCACAGCGGGGCCCTGCCGGAACTCATGGGACTGATACCGGACACCCCCATATACTGCACCGCAAACGGAGTAAAATCGCTTAAAGGCCATTATCATAAAGACTGGAATTTCAAGCCGGTTAAAACGGGGGACTCTTTGGATATAGGCAATTCAAAGAAACTGCTGTTCGTGGAAGCTCCGATGCTTCACTGGCCGGACAGCATGATGTGCTATATGACGGAAGACAACGTATTGTTCAGCAATGACGCATTCGGACAGCATTATGCCAGCGAATATCTTTTTAACGACCTCGTGGATCAAAATGAGCTTTTTAATGAATGTATTAAGTATTACGCGAACATTCTGACGCCGTTCAGCGGTTTTGCCGCGAAAAAAATAAAAGAATTCCTGAGCCTTAATCTTCCTCTCTCGGCCATATGCACAAGCCACGGAGTTATATGGCGCTCCAACCCCGCGCAGATAGTGGAAAAATATATAAAGTGGTCGGATAATTATCAGGAAAATCAAATCTCAGTAATTTATGATTCCATGTGGGACGGCACGCGGATATTGGCGGAAAATATCGCAAAAGGCATTGTAAGCTCCGATAAAGCCGTTGCAGTAAAGCTTTTTAACAGCGCGAAATCCGACAAAAACGATGTGATAACGGAAATATTCAAATCAAAAGCGATTCTGCTGGGCTCGCCCACGATCAACCGGGGTATCCTCACCTCCACGGCCGGACTGCTGGAAGAAATAAAAGGCTTGGGCTTTAAAAATAAAAAAGCATCCGCTTTCGGGTGTTACGGCTGGAGCGGAGAATCGGTGAAACTGCTAACCGAATCGCTTAAATCCGCCGGGTTTCAGGTCATAGACGACGGCCTGAAGGCGCTGTGGAATCCGGATGAGGCGGCGATTGAAGCGGCGTTTAAATACGGAAAAGATTTCGTATCCAAAATCTGATAAACCCCGGATATTTTCCCCTTGCGGCCGATATAAACCTGTACTTCCGCGCTGAAACCGCACCCCGGATGGTATCGGGGGCCATTCGGCCTAAAACCTTATAGGTCCATTGCCTTTGAGTTTCTGCCACCTTTGTCCCATGCATATCGGAGAAAGAAAAGATACTATTATTCAGGCTATGCAGCCTGCGTTTCCAGAAAAATCTCGCATTGAAATTATGAATAGAAAAATAATTTCGGCCGCCGTGGCCGCAATATGCTTTGCCGGCCCCGCGCAAACCCAAACCGCGCGCCCCGTTGAACAGGCGGATATCCGTGCCGCGGCCGTTGAATCAAAATACGGCGATCACGGCCAATCGGTTTCTTTTGCCCTGCGTCTGGCGTCGGGCAGGGACTGCACTCCGGAATATTTCAGGCTATATCCCGCGGCATACGAAAAATTCCAGGAACTTGCGCAAAAGACAGTGAAATATAAAATAATTCTGGTTCCCGGATATCTTACCTACTATATTAACGGCTCCAGATTTGACATACTGAAAACATGGCTTGGGCAAATAGGGGCGGATTATATTACCGCGCCTATCGATACCGCCAAAACAAGGCTGTATAATGCCGTAAAAATAAAAGAGGCGGTAGAATCCGCCGGAAAGCCGTGCATTATTATTTCCCACAGCAAGGGCGGAATAGACACGCTGGAAGCGCTGATTAAATACCCGGAAATCCGCGCGATGGTCAAAGGCTGGATTTCACTGCAGACGCCGTTTGCCGGGTCTCCCCTGGCTGACAAATATATAGAAAATAGTTTTGTTTATAATATATTCTCGCAGCTTATCTCAGATGTCGGGGGGTCGCCGCTGTCCTTGGATGACTTGTCAACGTGGGAGAGAAAGCAATATCACGAATTGTTTCAATCTGAAATAGAGCAGATAACGCGCGTTATTCCTATTGTAGCATTGGCCGGCCGGCATGTCCCCGAAAACCAGCTTACCGTATTGCTGCGATTCGGGGGAAGCCGCATTGCCGGAGACAATGACGGCCTCGTCCCCACCGGAAGCTCCGTTCTGGAAAATGCGGATTATGTTCTGCTGGACAATTTAAGCCATAGCGAGTCCGTAAACTCCATCTCCTCGTTTGACAGAATGCGGCTGAGCTACACACTGCTTAATATGCTTTTTGACCGCATTGAAAAGCAGCGGGAGATGGTCCAGATTAGTAAAAAAACAACGGATATTTTCAAAAACGCGCCCGAATGCGCCGTTCTAGATAAACCGCTGACAAAAAAACCCGGAATCTATGAAGCGATCTCTCTGCTGACCCCATGCACCGAATTTCTGTCCGGCAAATACGGTTTCACCATACGGGCATTTGACGACCACCTCAACGGCGACCACATGCCTCCCAGTATAATAATCGGCCTGAAATCTCCGGAAAAAGAACTAGGCAGGCAGGTCTTTGCCGACATTGAAAACTCTCTGGAAGGCCGAGGGAATCTGCTTCTCGGCTATAATGCGCAGGCGCGTATTCTTAACTGGCCTATCAGATAAATTAACCGCAGAGGCCGCAAAGAGTTTACGCTAAGAACGCAAAGATTAACAGCATTGCCCTGGTTGTATCCGCAGGCAGGCTATCCCGCAAATAAATGGCGGATAGAACTTCGAACGCCACAAAAAAATCGTCAACGTTGTGGTTTGCTGAACTCCGGAAAGCCATTATTCTACCGTCTGAATCACAACTATACTTTCATCGCTGTGCCAATGACTTGGTTAAAAAATTAATTTTCCATCCTCTTCATCGGCTTTGTGTCCTTTGCGTTTGCTTCGCGTTCTTTGCGGTTAGTCTTCGGCTTTTTTCCGAATGTTTATAATTATCTGCGTTCGCAGTTATCTTTTGAAGTTGTATTTTATTGGAAGAAATCCGGGGGGGTAAGTTTGTTTTCTTTTATAAAGCCGCGGGTTTGTTCAAGCGTTTCTATGCTTCCCATATCTTTCCATACATAATCACCGCTTTCAAAAGCCAAAATCCTTTCCCCCGCGCCCGCAAGGCGCAGATATGCCTCTTTGATCGAAAAAATGCCCGTCTCCGTCATTTTTTGAAAAATCTCCGGAGAAATAACGTGTATTCCGTTAAAGGCTTTTCTTTCCGCCCGCTCAATAGCGCAGCCCGCCCATTTTTTCTCCTTGTCTTTCACGGATTCCCATCCGCAGAGACCGCCCGCGGGATCAAAAAGAAAATACCTGCCGCTGGGCCTTTCGGCCACGGATAAAGTGGCAAGGGCTTTGTTTTCGACATGAAAGCCGTACATCTTTTTCAAATCGATATTACTGAAAACATCCACATTATGAAGGAAAAACGGCTTTCCGTCGTCAAAAAACAGGGAAACATTTTTCAGGCCGCCGCCGGTATCAAGAAGCTCCTTTTCATAGGACAATTCTATTTCAACGCCGAAATCCCGTTTTTTGACAAAATCGGCGATCTTATCCGCCAAATGAAAAACATTTATTATAATTCCGCGCGCTCCGGCTTTAATAAGACGGCGAAGAACGATTTCCAGCATCGCGACCCCGCCGACCTCAATAAGCGCCTTGGGAACGCCGTCGGTATAAGGCTTAAGCCTTGTTCCAATGCCCGCCGCCAAAACCATCGCTTTCATATCGTGATAACCAGGGGTTCGGCTTCTGCCTGCTGTCTGTGTTTGACCTCCACGTTCGCGCCGTATTTGCCGCGGAGAGTTTCCGCAAGCCGTTCGGCGCAATAAACCGAGCGGTGTTTTCCTCCGGTGCAGCCGAACGCGACCATAAGTTTGGTGAAATTACGCTTCTTGTAATTATCCATGCTCTGCGCCACAAGGCCGACGGCATGTTCCATAAATTTTCCGACAACCGGTTCTTTATCAAGAAAAGCCGCCACCTCGGCATCTTTTCCGGTAAGTTTCGCATATTTCTCATATTTGCCGGGATTGGGCAAAGCCCTGCAGTCGAACACGTACCCTCCGCCGTGGCCGCTCTCATCCGCCGGTATGCCGTACCGGTATGAAAAACTTTCTATATGCACGGTAAGATTAAGCCTGGCGTTTCCCATCTGCCTTAAAGCCGAAGAAGCCACTATTTTCCTGAAAACTTCCATAAGCGCCGGCAATTTGACGGGAAGCTTCGCCGTGCGCAGAAGATACTCGAGATTTTGCACGGCATACGGAATGCTTTGAAGGAACTGCGGCTTTTTCTCGTAAAACCCCCTCAAGCCGTATGCGCCCATGGCCTGCATTATCCTTATAAACGCATAACCGTAATAATGTTTTAGAAATTCCTTTCGCGTTATTTTCACAAAGCCGGCCGCCGCGTCAAGATATTCTTCCAGCAGCTCTTCCCTGAGCCTGGCCGGAAGAGCGGCCTTTGCGTCAAAAAGGAGAGAGGCTATATCATACTGCAGGGCTCCCTTGCGCCCGCCCTGGTAGTCTATAAACCACGGTTCGTCCTGTTTTATCATTATGTTGCGCGACTGAAAATCCCTGTACAGGAAAAAACTTCTCTCAGCCTGCAGAAGAAACTCGGGAAAAATCTTAAAATCGTTCTCAAGCTCCTGTTCATTAAACGGGATATGGGCAAGTTTTAAGAAATAATACTTGAAATAATTCAGGTCCCAAAACATGGACTGCCTGTCAAAGCTTCCCCTGGGATAACAAAGCCGGTAATCCATAGTCTTGGCGGCTGCTATTTGAAAATGCGGAAGTATGCGAATCGCCTTTCGGTACATTTCAACGACAGGTTTGGAAATTTTTCCCTGGCTGCGGTTATCCGACAAAAGCTGAAAAAGAGTGGTGTCTCCCAGATCTTCCTCAATGTAAACGCCCTTTTCCAGATTTTCGGCGTAAATTTCCGGCACCCGCAAACCCGCTTTCCTGAAATGGCGCGTAAACTCTATGAAAGCCTTGTTCTCTTTAAAATCGGCGTTCACGACTCCTATCACCGTCCCGCTTCTGGAAGGAATACGGTAAAGCTTCCTGTCGGAGCCGTCGCCCCTGAGCGGACTCAGGGAAACGGCCTCCTGCTTATAATGACTGCGGAATAATTCTTTAAGCGCTTCCATAATAACTCCCCTTCCTTACGCAAGGTAATGTCAAAAACCGCGGATTCACACGGGGAGACACCGTGTCCATCTGCGCGCACCCGCGGTTTCGTATCATTTCTTTACAAGCTCTTAACGAGAATACCAAATATCCGGCCCCTGCTTCTACCAAGGCAGCGTCAAGAATATTGTGTAATTTCTTTTAGCGGTTTTTCTCTCCAATAACGGCTTGACCCGCCGGCTTCAATAAAATATCCTATTAAGGTTAAATAATATTATTCGTTTCGTTCCCAGCTATATGAAGCCCATAAAAGAAAAACGAATTCTGATCATCGATGAAGACTTAAAAAGCGCCGGAGAAACCTGCGTGTTTTTAACCAAGGCGGGCTATGCGGCCCGCTATGTTTCCGATTACGCCGCTGTAATAGCCTCTTTGCAGGAATGGCGGCCGGATATTTTATTGCTGGATGTTTTTACTCATGCCTTCAATGCAATGGATTTTCTCAAACGCCTTAAGGAAAATCCATACACCGCCGATCAAAAAGTGCTTATACTTTCCCACCCTAAACATATGGACCTGGTTACCGGCCCCGCGCAGAAAGTCGTGGGCTGTCTTATAAAACCCGTGGATTTCGAAAGTCTTGGAATGCTTTTGCGTAAATTTGCCGGAGAGGCGTCGTCCGCAAAGCGCATCCCGGTGCTTGTGGCGGATGATGATCCGGAATTTTCCGATCTGCTTAAAATGTTCCTGGAAACGAACTATTACCGCCCCATTATGGTTTCAAACGGAGACGCCGCCCTTAAAGCGATTCAGCTCGAGCGGCCGGCGGCCGTGCTTTTGGATATGATGATGCCGGGCAAGAACGGATTTGAAGTCCTGGACGAGCTCGACCGGGACCAGTCTCTTCCTAAAATACCCATAGTGGCGCTTACCGCGGTGCATCCCAATTCATTTCAGGACCCCGGGCTTCTGACGGGAATGCCGGAGATCATATCAAAACACGTTTCAAAGGAATTTCTGCTACAGGCAATAGACCGCATTTTCTCGGGAGAGTATGCGGCTGCGGCCGGCATCGAAGCCAAAACAGTAAAGCCGAAAATTCTCATGGCGGATGATAAACCGGAACTGCTCAGCCTTATGCAGGAGGTGCTTGAAGACGCCGGTTTTGAGGTCTATCCCGCGGCAAACGGCCAGGAAGCCGTTGATCTGGTTCGGCTTAAAAATCCCGACATAGTGATCCTTGATTACGAAATGCCCGTAAAAACAGGTCTTGCGGCCGCGGAGGAAATCAAAGCGGATCCGCTTTTTGCGCACCTGCCGATAGTCATGCTCACCGGGATAGCGGACAAACAAACCAAAATAATGGGGCTCAATATGGGAGTGGACGATTACCTGATCAAACCCATAGACACGGACGAACTTCTGGCCCGGATAAGAATGCTGCTTAAGCGCAACAAGCAGGTGCTTGACACAAACCCGCTGACGAAACTGCCCGGAAACCCGTCTATCCAGTCAAGAATAGAAACCGAGATAGCAAAGAATAAGGAATTCGCCGTTCTTTACATAGATATAAACCAATTTAAATCATACAACGACGCGTACGGATTTGACGCGGGGGATAAAATAATAAAAACCACGGCTTCTCTTCTTGTTCAGACCACAAGACAGGGCACCACTTTCAGCGATTTTATCGGCCATATAGGCGGAGATGATTTTATAATCATAACCTCCGTCGAGCGGTCGGAAGGTCTTTGTAAAAAGATACTCGGCAGTTTTGATTCGATCGCGCCTTCGTTTTACAGCGAAGAAGACCGCAGCCGCGGATATATGGTTTCCACCGACAGAATGGGCAATTTCACCAAATTCCCTTTTCTTTCCCTTTCTATAGGCGTGGTTCACAACATAAACAGAAAACTCACCTCGCTGGGCCAGATAAGCCAAATAGGCGCCGAACTGAAGAAACACGCCAAAACTTTTCAAAAAAGCTATTATGTTGTGGACAGAAGGAAGTTCTAAGAAGGGAACCCGCAAGACGGCTTGACAGCTAGGCCGCTGTATAAGAAACTTCCAGCAGTCATCAACATCCGCATAGACATAAAATTTGGGGTAAATAGCAGAAAGTTGCCGTCCGGTCTCTTCTTCCGGCTATTCCTGTATCATTTTTACTACTTCAAAAAGAAGATTGTCTTTTGTCACGGGTTTTTTCAGAAAAGCCACTTTGGGATGATTTTTTAACGTTTCAATCTTTTCTATTTTTCCGGTGACAAAGATAATGGGGACCTGAGATAAAAGGGTGTTTCTAAGCCTGTTAAACACCGCCATTCCTCCTCCGGCGGGCATATCCACATCCAACAGAACAATGTCCGGTTTTATTTGCTGGTATTTGGTTATGGCGCCAAACGCGTCTTCGGCGTAAAAAACCTCAAAATTTGTCATCTTAAAAATTTCCCCGTATACCGCGAGTATCGCGGGATCGTCGTCTACAGCCAGCACTTTTTTGGACATATAGCTCTCCTAACGTTGAAAGGAAATTCCCGCTGAAACGCGTTTTTCCCTTTTTCCGATAAACCCCAAATACTGCATTTGCCCGGCAAAATATTCGGCAAAAACCGAAAACGATCTTTTGTCTCCGGCCGCACCCATAAGCAGTCCGGCGCGGGCCGAAAACGACGCCCTCCAATTAAACCGCTCAAGGGCTTGAACATCCAGAGCGCAGAACAATAATTTATTTGAGTTTTCCAGCCCTCTGCTAAGTTCTATGCCGGCCTGGGTTCTGGATTTTTTTTGTGTGTCCGGAAAACTGTTGAAAGCATATCCCGCCGAGCCGTAAAATCTCTGCTGAACCGTTTTTGCCGCCGGAAGGCGGGGAGACCATGAAACATAAAATCTGAAATCATCCGTCACGTTTTTGCGCAAAACAGGCTGAACGCGCTTTATATAATCATCTCCCAAATGCGAACTGGTGTGCCAATACATTATTCTGGCGGAAAACGCGCCGAACGCATAATCCACCGGCAAAGCGCCGGTATAGTCCGCTATTTCCATGTCGTTCGTTTTTCTGGACACGTCAAATCTCGCCGCGACGGCTCCGACGATCCCAAGCCGCATTCTGCCGTCCCCGCGCATATTCCATTCCGCCAGTCCGATCTCGTCCCCCATGGTTATTTCGGCCCTGCGGCCCGAGTTTTCCGGCGCTGTTAATTTTGCGGAATAGGCCGGCTGGGCCGGATCGGCAATAATGGCGGGGAATGCTCTTTCGGACGACGGAAGCATGGCGCAAACGGCGTCCCGGACTCCGAGCGCCGCTATTAGCGCGGCAAGAACGACGTGTATTTTTAATCCCATTCGGATTTCTGTTTTTTGCCGGCCATTTCGAACAAATCCTTCAAATCCGCGTAAAAAGTCAGCGGCCCCTTCGGCCAGCCGAGTCCGGCCTTTATCGCGGTCTCTATATCGGATTCGGAAACCATTGCTTCGTTTATCAGAAGCCTGGATTCTTCTATGACCGAACCCATAACCGCCGAAAATATTTCCTCGGCGGAAAGATGCTTTATCCCCAAATGCTTCACCATGCCGGCAAGGGCCGGGTTTTCGCCCACTATCGCCCCGTCTTCATACAGGTAAAATCCGGCGGTCGTTTTTTTCCCAAGCTGTCCGTATTCGGCAAGCCTGTTTTCCAAAGCAGACGCGGCCAGACGCGGCGGACTGCCGAGCATTTCAAATAACCTGCCGGCGCAGGAGGCATCGGTGTCAAGCCCTATGCCGTCAGCCATTTCAAACGGTCCGGAAGGGAGACCTCCGACCGCTTTTACCGCGGAATCGATTTCATTCGGAAGCCCTTTTCCGGACTCAAGCAGTCTTATAGCCGACAGAATGAACGGCCGCGTCAGCCGCTCGACAATCAATCCGGGATGGTCTCTCAGGATAACGCAGGTTTTGCCTATGTCCTTTGAAAGGTCCGAACAGGTCTTAAGAACTTCGTCGGAAGTCGCGCTTGTTCTGGCTATTTCAACGAACGTATGCTTCATTACCGGAGAAAAATAATGCAGTCCGACCAATCTGCCCGGCTCCGGAATAAAAGCTCCCAGCCAGGAAATGGGAACCAGTCCCGCGCCGGCGGCGAATATGGCGGAGGAAGGCATTATTTTGCCGAGTTTTGAAAACAACGCCTCGCGGGAAGCGTCATCGCCGGACATGGTCTCGATTATAATATCCGCGCCCTTAAACTGCTCCAGCTCCTGAACCGCCTCCACGGAAGACATAAGACCGAGGCTGCCGGTTTTTTTGAGACTCCAGTCTATTTTGGCAAGCGCCGTCTTAAGACTGTCCAGAAAAACGTCATATATGCGGACCTGATATCCTTTGCGTATCAGCAATTCCGCAAGACCGGCGCCGATAGCGTTTGCCCCTATTATCCCCACCGCCTCTATCTTCATGCCGTTCCCCCGGCCTGCCGCTTTTTGGTTTTCACATTTTCGATCATCTTGTCCAACTCCGCCAAATTGACGGGCTTTGAGAGAACACCCTCCACAAAAAAAATGTCGACGCTGTTTTCAATAATATATTCCGGCCGGCCGGCGATAACGATGATCGGCACGGCCGAGGTCTTTGGATTGAGCCTCAGCATGGTCTGCGCGGTCGCGCCGTCCATTTCGGGCATCCTCACGTCCATAAGTATCAGATCGGGCGGATTGCCTACCGCCTTGTCGAATAAAATTTTACCATTGGCCGCGGTTTCCGCTTTGTGGCCGTTTCCTTCCAGATGGTCTTTTACCATATTGGAAAAAAGAGTATCGTCATCCGCTATTAAAATTCTCATGTTTTTATTATCCCGGCGTTTCAGCCCACGCTCACTTCCTCAAGCCGGGCGATGCCGTCCCTGTTAAGCACTATTCTGACGCGGCCGTGGCTCACCTGCTGTCTCCGCGAAGAATCGCACAGTATATATCTGATTATCATATTTATGTGATAAACCCGCGAACAGCGCACGACCTCTATTTTTTTTGTCTCGGGATTAAGATATAAGTGATCGACCTCCGGATCATCGGCCTGGCTTAAAAAATCCTCAACGCTGAATCTCATTATGTCGTTTATATCCGTCCTTCTTTCATGGGCGGAGAAAATCCTGCCGGCGGAAAGCTCAACTTCTTTTTCATACTTAAACACGCATTCAGGCTTGCCTTCTTCGTCTATGGACGTGATATTGTCGATATTTCTCCGGAGCAGAACATCGGAAGGAACGGCATTATTTGCGATAAAACTGAAAGCTTCCTTAAAAACGCCTATTATTTTCCCGGTCTGCGGATCGCGTATATTGACCTTTCTGTCCGATATCCAGCGCGTCATCCCCTTGGAAAAAAATATTTTGAGCCAGTCTTTTATCCTATCCTTGAAAATATAGCTTGCTACGACTACGATCACAAACGAGGCGCTGTTGACGGTATAGCGGTTCTGCGCATATATCATGACCAGCGTGGCAAAAAGCATGGCCACTCCGGCGGCAAGCCCGAAAACAAACTGCATAAGCCCTTCCCACTCGGAAATTTCTATCTGCAGATACAGCGCGCTGGATATAAATTTTTTCAGCACGCTTCTGCGGTAAACGATGGCTTCGTTTTTCCCGCCCCTTACAATAACAGAGGAATACCCCATGGACGCGCGGTAAGCGCTTTGGGCCGTTATGATGTCGATGGCGGACTCTTCAACCGCCCTGAATTCTTTTAAAATCTCCCCCTTTTTATGCAGGGCCTCCAAAAATACCGCCAGATATTCCTCGATAGTAAGGCTTAAAAACTCGTCAAGGAAATTAAAACACTCCCTAAGCCTTATCGGCACTATCGGATTCGACATATCGGTGCGCAGTACCCGTATGCGGCTTATAAGAACCCGGATATCGCGTATCAGATTTATGCTGTTTTCCTCCAGCAGACTCAGCTGCGCTTTGTGTTTTTCGTCTTTCGCATTATGAAATTTAAACTCTTCTATCAGATACCTGATATAATCCCTGACGGCGGCCCTGACGATACAGCCGAGCAGTTTTACCTCGCTGTATACCGCATCCACGGTTTCCCTGTCTTTTGTTCCGGACAATATAAGCTGGAACCTGGATTTAATTCTATTCAGGGGAGAAATATCAACGGAAGGATCTATAAGCTTTCGCAGGCTCATCTGCGGCGTTTTGAACCGTATATATTTCTGCGTGCTGTTATAAAAATCGTTTTTTGAATATGTGTTTGGATTGATGTTCAGGGCGCGCGGAATAAAAAAATACGTCTCAACGCGGTATTTATTTTTACGGCCGGATTCAAGATCCATGTCAAGCTTGATCTCAAAACGGTTTTTGTCATGGATCGTTATCTTTGAATCCAGAATTTCGCGAAGATCTTCTCTCATACGTATATTATATAGTTTTTGGAGCGGACATGTCCGCTGACGGCAGTCCCATTCCTTCCTCAGAGGCTTTGAGAATGGGTCAGTCCAAACTCACTGCTTGTATGGAAGGTTTGGGCAGTCCCATTCCTTCCTCAGAGGCTTTGAGAATGGGTCAGTCCAAACTCACTGCTTGTATGGAAGGTTTGGGCAGTTCGTTCCATAACGCCAGCATGAGTACGCCGCCGGCGAAAGAAAATCCCAGCAGGCTTACGATCCATCCGCCCCAGCCGAATCTGTCCAGCAGCAAGCCCAGCCCTACGCCGGTAAGCCCCCCTCCCAGATACTGCCAGAAATCCACAAAACCCACGGCGGAGCCGGTAGCCGTCTTTCCCCCGAAATCCATCGCCGCCGCGGCGCCGAGCAGGGCATGGGGCCCGCTTATGGCCGCCTGAAGCAAAATAAAAAAGACCATGCTTTTTACGGGCCCCGTAAATTTAAGAAAAGCGATAAGCAGAAGAAACTGGGCGAAATACATTATGGCGCAGATAGGCCCCCGTCTGCCCGAAAAAAATATATCCGAAGAATACCCGGCCAAAAAGGCGCCCGCGGTTCCGGCGACAGGCAGAGCCCACACGGACGCCTGAAATATAAAAGAAGTAAGCGGCATTGCCTGTACTTCCTCAAAATATCTCGGGAACCACTGATCCAGCCCGTGCCGCACCACTCCGGTGCAGAAATACGCGCCGGCTATCAGCCAAAGCGGCTTGGATGAAAGAATCTTTTTTATCAGCGCCGCGCCGCCTTCTTTTTCGCCGGCGCCGCAGTTTTTATACGGGTTAAGCTCGGGGAACCCGGCTTCTTCCGGCGTATCCTCTACTTTAAAATAGACCAAAACCGCGGCGGCGGCGGCTACCGCGGCCGGCAGCCAGAACAAAAACGGCCATCCATAGCGCAAAATAAGATACGGCCCGGCGAACTGTATCGCAAACCGTCCGGCCTGCATTACAAGCCCGAAGTATCCCGTATATATGCCCCGCTCCCTCAAGCCGAACCAGTTCCCGAATATTTTAACTCCGCTGGGCGCGCCGAATGCCTGGAAATAGCCGTTCAACAGCCAGATCGAGACAAACCATGTTATCGAGCCGATAAATACGCCCATGCCGAACAGGATATTGAGAATTACGGTGGCGGCCGCGCCCAAAAGCATGGCGCGCCTGCCTTTGATCATGTCCGTCAGCGGCCCGTTTATGAGCTGGCCTGCGGCATAAGCCCACATCATGGCGGTTATGATGCTTCCCCACTGCGTCTTGCTCCAGCCGTAATAATCGCACATCGTCTTGCTTACCAGAGGAAGGTTATACCTGCACATATAATAGGAGGCGTAGCACACGGCCACGGGGATCCAGACCGCCGCCCTGCGCTTTATGAAATTTTCCGGATACGGGTAGGGGGAAATTTTCACTTGCTTTCCTCCGGATGGAATCTGCGGTGGGCGGCCTTGAGATCCTTTTTATCCAGATGCGTATATATCTGAGTGGTATTGAGGCTTGCGTGTCCCAGCAATTCCTGAAGCGTCCTTAAATCCGCTCCTTCCTGAAGCAGGTGCGAAGCGAACGTGTGCCTGAAAAGATGAGGATATATCTTTTTGTCTGTATTTATTTTTCTGCCGAGTTCCCGCAAATCCTTCCACGCCTTGACCCTGCTAAGTTTTTTCCCCGTCTTATTCACAAAAAAATATTCAGAAGCCGGCTTGCCGGCAAATTTTTTTTGCCTTGCGGCGAGATAGTTTTTAAGCGTCCTGACGGCGGTCTTATGCACCGGAACCATTCTTTCCTTTCCGCCCTTGCCGAAAACTTTTATCCAGCCCTTTTCAATATTTACCGATTCGAGATTTAACCCCAGCATCTCTGAAATCCTTATGCCGGTAGCATAGAGAAGCTCCGCCATGGAGCGCGTTCTCGTATGCGGGAAACCGCCGCCTCCGGGCCAGGAAAGAATTCTTTCCATTTCTCCCCTGCTTATCACCGCGGGCATCCTTTCCGGAATACGGGGAGACTTAAAATTTCTGGTAGGATCGTCCTGCGCGATATTTTCAAGCATAAGAAACCGGTAAAAAGAGCGGACGGCCTCCATTTTCCTGAACATCGTGGAAGGCTTAAGCCGTCCGCTCATCCTTGCTTTTAAAAAATATTCATTAAGGAAAGTGCTGTCTGCTTTTGCGGGAGGCAGGCCTTTGCCCGCGCAATATAAAATAAAACCGCGGACATCGGTCAAATACGCCGAGCACGTATTTTTTGAGAGCCCCTTTTCAAGGCTTATATGGCGCAAAAAGGATTTTTCCAGATTTTCAGGAAGCATTTAGGATTTCCCAGACCATCAGCCAAGACAACAGGCGATTTACCGCCCATATCGCCGGATGGACTGGGTTGCCGGGCCACTGGGGAACTGGGCCGCTTTTTTCAGCTTTCCTTGCCGGCGGTCTTAACCGGTTTGGACTGCTGGTCGCCGGCCGCAGGAAGGCCGGCCGCGAGAAATTTTGAGCGCAGTTCGGATTCTATCGCCTGCGCCGCTTTAGGATTGGATTTTAGATAAGATTTGGCGTTTTCTCTTCCCTGCCCCAGTCTTTCGCCTTTATACAGAAACCACGTGCCGCTTTTTTCAACTATATTGGATTCGGCTCCCATATCAAGAAGGCATCCCTCTAAAGATATGCCGGCGCCGTGAAGCATTTCGAACTCGGCCTGGCGGTACGGAGGCGCGACTTTGTTTTTGATAATTTTAACCCTGACGCGCGTTCCGGTCACCACGTCGCCTTGTTTTATGTTTTCTATTTTTCTGATGTCAAGGCGGACCGAAGAGTAAAATTTAAGGGCCAGTCCTCCGGGCGTGGTTTCGGGATTGCCGAACATGACGCCTATTTTATGCCTGAGCTGATTTATGAATATGAGGCTTGTTTTTGAGGTGGCTATTACCGACGTAAGCTTCCTGAGCGCCTGCGACATAAGCCTTGCCTGCAGTCCGACATGCGTGTCTCCCATTTCGCCTTCTATTTCCGCCCGCGGAACAAGAGCCGCCACGGAGTCTATCACTATTATGTCCAGGGCTCCTGAACGCACCAGCTTTTCCGTTATTTCAAGAGCCTGTTCCCCCGAATCCGGCTGGGAAATAAGCAAATTGTCTATATCCACTCCGATTTTTTGCGCATACAGCGGGTCCAGGGCATGTTCCGCGTCTATGAAAGCCGCGGAGCCTCCCCTTTTTTGCGCCTGAGCTATCACATGAAGCGAAAGCGTGGTCTTGCCGGAGGCCTCCGGCCCGAAAATCTCTATCACCCTGCCTCTGGGCAGGCCGCCGACACCCAAAGCCAGATCCAGCGACAACGCTCCGGTGGGAATAACGTCTATTTTGGTTTTTGCCGATTTGTCGCCCAGCTTCATTATCGCCTCATGCCCGAAAACTTTTTCGATCTGCGCCAACGCCATTTCAAGAGCTTTTGCTTTGTCGTCTTTGGCCATACCGCCTCCCGTAAATTAAAAATTTCCTCTATCCTGCATAAGGTATATTACAAAAAAAAAGAGCCATATGGCTAAACATATGCCTCAGGGTAAAACAAGGCCTGCCGGTTTTAAGATTTACCGTCTTTGACTGCGGGGGTTCCCTGCACCAGCATGGAATTATCCGTGCTGTAATAATCAAAAGTTATTTTGCCTATTTTCGCTATGAAATTTTTAGCGGTTTTATAATCGCCCACTTTGCCGGTCAAAACGGCTATGATGTAGTCTCCTTTCGGAGAAAAAACTATGCCCACGTCATGGCAGGACCTGCGCAGCAGACCCGTTTTATGGCCGAGTTCCCATCCTTCCGGAAGTTTTTTTGCAAGCCTGCTTGTGCTCCGGTTGCGCTTCATTATATCGACCATCGTTTCGCTGGAAAATTTATCAACAAGCTCCCGCTTATACATTTTCTCCAGCAGATACGCCATTTCCCGCGGAGTGGTGAAATTTTCATAGACGACTCTTCCGCCCCTGAGGCTGAGGCCCTCGGGATATATCTGCGTATACGTAAGCCCAAGCTTGGAAAACTGCTGCTGCAGGGCGTATATCCCCACTCTGTCTATGAGCATTTTCATGGCCGTGTTGTCGCTTTCGGTTATCATTTTCTCCAGGACTTCGCGCACGCTCAGGCTTGTTCCGTCCCTGCCCCATTTAAGGCTTCCGGAACCGCCGAACCGGTCGTATCTTCTGAGCACGAGCTGCGTGTCAAGAGAGATATCGCCCGAGCGTATTTTTTCAAAAACGCTCGCCATTATCGGAACTTTTATAAGGCTTGCCGAGGGAAAAAGATCGTCGGGGTGATATGTCCACGTGCGGCCCGTTTTCAAATCTTTGAGATAAATTCCGAGCCGGCTGGGATAGCGCGCCGCTTCCTTATTAAGCGCCTCTCCCATTTCCTGCCACGCGCGCTCATCCTGCTGAAAAGCCGGAACCTGCTGCTCGGCGTCGGAAACCGTATCCGCCCCCGAACTCAAACCGGCGGGGACCACGGGAAGACGCGTCACCGAAGCTATATCAAGCCCGGCTCCTATCCTGTAAGAAAAATAGAGCACCAGCAGGGTTACAAAAAAAACTATCTGCCGCACGGCATCCTCCGGCTTTTCTTAAAATTACCGCCCGCTTCTTTATAATAGTCTAACAGGAATGTGTTAAGGTTTCAAGACTCTTTGTCCTTGGAGCTGGGCTTCTGCTGTTTGCTGCTGAATTCCAGTTTCTGCGCCTTTTCGCTGTAATCAACGTCTATCGTCCCTCCCGGCTGGAACCGCTTATTGAGGATCTCTTCCGCAAGCGGATCCTCCAAAATCCTTTGTATGGTCCTCAAAAGCGGCCTTGCCCCGTAATTGGCGTCAAAGCCGGTTTTGACCAGAAATTGTTTCGCGCTCTTGGAAAGACTCAGCTTGACATTCTGATTTTTCAGCTTGGCTTCCACCCGCACGAGCATAATATCGAGGATCTTCTCCATTTCCGCCTGATCGAGAGGATGGAACACGACGATTTCGTCTATTCTGTTTATGAATTCGGGATTAAACACGCGCTTTACTTCTTCCATCACGGTTTCTTTCATCGTGTTGTAATCTCTCTGCGCGTCTTCCTGCCTGACAAAGCCTATTGATTTCCCTTTTGAAATAAGCCGGGCTCCCACATTGGAGGTCATTATCACAATGGTGTTCTTAAAACTCACCTTATGCCCCAGATTGTCGCTCAACGTTCCCTCGTCCATGACCTGAAGCAGTATATTGAAAATATCAGGATGCGCTTTTTCTATCTCATCCAAAACCACCACGCAGTAGGGTTTTCTCCTGACCATTTCGGTAAGCTTGCCGCCTTCCTCGTATCCCACATATCCCGGGGGCGCTCCGATAAGCCGCGACACCGAAAATTTTTCCATAAATTCCGACATGTCTATGCGCGCCATGGCGTCTTCGTTCCCGAACAAAAATTCGGCGAGCACGCGGGCAAGCTCGGTCTTTCCCACGCCGGTGGGCCCCAGAAACAGAAAGGCGCCTATCGGGCGTTTCGGATCTTTCATGCCGGTGCGGCTTCTGCGTATGGCCTGAGACACTATGCGCACGGCCTCTTCCTGGCCTATAAGTCTTTTATGAAGATCGTCCTCCATATGCACAAGTTTTTCGGTTTCAGTCTCATTGATTTTATTAACCGGAATGCCGGTCCATTTCGAAGCTATGGTGGCGATGTCTTCGGCCGACACTTCCGGCACTATCTGGTCGCGTTTTTCGCGCCATTTCCGCTTGGTTTCTTCAAGCGCTTTCCTGAGATCTTTTTCTTTATCGCGCAGGCGCGCGGCCTTCTCATACTCCTGGCCTGAGATGGACGCGTTTTTATCCTTAATCACTTCGTCTATTTCCGCCTCTTTTTCTTTAAAGACCGGCGGGGCCACGGCGGCCTGCAGTCTCGCCCTGCTTCCGGCCTCATCGATAAGATCTATGGC
The DNA here is from genome assembly GCA_964520045.1 of uncultured Elusimicrobiales bacterium. GTDB lineage: Bacteria > Elusimicrobiota > Elusimicrobia > Elusimicrobiales > CAZFMJ01 > CAZFMJ01. The sequence goes on from CAZFMJ010000022.1 coordinate 17,413, forward strand.
TTTATCCGGAAGAGCGCGGTCGGTTATATATCTTTCGGAAAGATGCGCCGCCGCGATCACGGCCTCGTCTTTGAATTTGCATTTATGATGCTGTTCGTATTTGTCCTGCAGTCCCCTGAGAATTTCCACGGTTTCCTCGACGGAAGGCGGATCCACCACGACCGGCTGGAACCTCCTTTCAAGAGCGGCGTCGTGCTCTATATGCTTGCGGTATTCGTCGAAGGTGGTGGCGCCTATGCACTGCAGTTCTCCTCTTGCCAGCGCGGGCTTAAGCATGTTGGAGGCGTCTATGGCCCCCTCCGCCGCTCCCGCGCCGATAACAGTGTGAAGTTCGTCTATGAAAATTATTATCGAGTTTTTGGCTTTCCGTATCTCGTCTATGATATTTTTCAGCCTTTGCTCGAATTCGCCCCTGTATTTTGTGCCGGCCACGACAGAAGCCAAATCCACAGTGAGCAGGCGGCGGCCGGAAAGCATCTCCGAAATTTCACCGCTTGCTATTTTCTGCGCCAGGCCTTCCACTATGGCCGTTTTTCCGACGCCCGGCTCGCCTATAAGAACAGGATTATTTTTTGTCCTGCGCGAAAGGATCTGCACAAGCCTTTCTATTTCGTCCGTCCTGCCTATGACAGGGTCCAGCTTGCCCTCCCTGGCGAGCAGGGTCAGATCCCGCGCGTATTCGTCGAGAGTCGGGGTTTTTGTTTTTCCGCGGGGAGACGACTGCTGCTGCGGCTTCTGCGGCTCTCCCTCCCCAAGCAGATTCAGCACCTCTTCGCGCACCACATCCAACTTGAGCCCCAGATTTTCAAGAACGCGCGCCGCCACCCCTTCCTCTTCGCGTATAAGCCCCAAAAGTATATGCTCCGTGCCTATGTAGGAATGCCCCATATGCTGGGCTTCTTCAACGGCGTATTCCAGCACTTTTTTTGCGCGGGGGGTAAACGGGATCTCGCCCAGAAGCATCATATTGTCGCCCGTCCCCACAATTTTTTCAATTTCAGCGCGCACCCGGCGCAAATCGATCCCCAGATTGGCAAGAACCTGAGCCGCCACGCCCTCGCCTAAAGCTATAAGCCCCAGCAGAATATGCTCGGTGCCCACATAGTCGTGGTTAAGCCGCTTGGCTTCTTCCTGCGCTATAAGTATAACCCTCTGCGCCCTTTCGGTGAATCTCGTGCTCATAAGTGCCTCCTGCGGGATTTAATAAAATTAGACAAAAAAGCCGTCCTCCGGTTTTTACGAAAGTTTCGGCAAAAACCGGAAATTTTTCAACTACTGTTTAATATTATGGCACAACTGGTTTTCCTTTTCAATCCCTCTCTTGAATTTCAGACGGAAATATTTATTTCGGGACATCCGCGTAAATTATTTTTGCTTCCGCGGCTGCGTTGATGTATACTATGTAAAGATATTTCTCAAAAGGTTTTCGTATCCGGCTACGGGGGTAATATGAATTCTGCTGTTAAAGTTAAAAAACTGGAGCAGGACGCCAAGCTTCCGCTCCGCGCCCACCCTACGGATTCCGGCGCGGATTTATTCGCACTGGAAAGCGCGGTCCTTAAGCCCAGAACCAATGGAAAAATACGCACCGGGGTAAGCATCGCCCTTCCGGAGGGGACCTCCGGACTGGTCTGGGGAAAAAGCTCTTTGGAATCAAACGGCCTTAAAGTGGTGGCCGGACTTATAGACGCGCCCTACCGGGGCGAGGTCATAGTCTGCATGTTCAATTTAACCGATGAAACAAAATATCTTTCAAAGGGACAGAAGATCGCGCAGCTAGTGGTCGTTCCGACCCTGTATCCGGTTTTTGAGGAAGCCGAAACCCTCGCCTGCTCGGACCGCGGAGAAGGCGGTTTCGGAAGCACCGGAAAACATTAAACTGTTTGGTTCTTCCGGCTTCCCGGCGGGTAAATCAACTATACCGCCATGAGCGCTAAGGGGCAGGCATGGGGTTGCTCCGCAGCCACATAGCGGATGGGAGGCTCCAACCGCTCATGGTTGGAGGGAAACCACGGGAGGGTTTCCTACGTGGCGGAGGGGCAATTCCATGACTGTCCCGCACCCATACCAACCCCGGTAAAGCCAACTATTTATTGGGCAGACAGGAAATATTTTCGCTTTATCAAAAGCGACACGTTTACAAGGCCGATTAAAACCGGCACTTCAACAAGCGGCCCCATGACAGCCGCGAAAGCCGCCCCGTGCCCTATGCCGAAAGTGGATATCGCGACGGCGATGGCCAGCTCAAAATTATTGGAAGCCGCGGTAAACGACAGCGTTGCCGACTGCGGATAATCCGCTCCCGCCTTCTTGCTCATATAAAACGAAACAAAAAACATTACCGCAAAATATATCAGCAGGGGCACGGCCACCCGCACGACATCCATCGGCACCCGCACTATGCTTTCGCCTTTTATGGAAAACATTGCGATTATCGTGAATAAAAGCGCAACAAGCGTTATCGGGCTTATTACGGGAATAAATTTAGAGCTATACCATTCCTGCCCCCTGGCGGCTATCAGCGCAAAGCGGGTTATTATTCCGGCGATAAACGGAATACCCAGATAAATAAAAACGCTTTTGGCTATTTCCTTCATTGTTATGCTGACTACCGCGCCTTCAAGCCCAAGCCATGCCGGCACAAGCGTGATAAAGAAATAAGCATAAACAGAAAAGAACAGCACCTGAAATATAGAATTGAAAGCCACTAGTCCCGCGCAGTATTCGCAGTCGCCTTTGGCAAGATCGTTCCAGACTATTACCATGGCGATGCACCGCGCAAGGCCTATCATTATCAGGCCGGCCATAAATTCAGGTTTGTCCCGCAAAAATATTATTGCAAGGCCGGTCATTAAAACAGGGCCGATAACCCAATTCTGAACCAATGAAAGCGCCAGCGCTTTTTTATTTCTGAAAACCCTTCCCATTTCCTCATATTTAACCTTGGCCAGGGGCGGGTACATCATCAGTATAAGGCCGATGGCTATCGGTATAGACGTGGTTCCGATACTCGACGCAACGTTAAACTGCGCCACTGCCGAAGGCCAGAGCCCGCCTGCGCCCACCCCTGCGGCCATCGCCGCAAAGATCCAAAGCGTAAGATAGCGGTCCAGAAAAGAAAGTTTCGCTGTTGCTCCGTTCATTTTGCTTCCCCCATTGCCCAGCCCGGCCCCCCGGCCGCATGACCGCGGCGGGAACGGCCGGCGGAAAGAAAAAGGTCCTTTTTATTTCCGTCCTCCCGGCTTGAGCGCAAACACGGTTATGCTTGAGGCGGCCCCGTCCAGCGCTTCGGCGGCCCCTGATGTGATCGGGTCAAAGCAGGCTCCCGAGGACGCGTAGGTTTTATCCGTAAGCAGTTTTATGCCCGTAAAACCGGCGCCCTTTATCGCGCCCAGATAATCCCGGCGCAGCAGCGCTCCCGCCACGCAGGCCGCGTAGAGTCCGGCATGCCTTTTAAGATAGGGCGGCAGTTTGCGGTTGAGCACTATGTCGCTGACCACTATCGAGCCGCCCGGTTTAAGGACGCGGAACGCTTCGCAAAATACCGCGGGTTTGTCCGGCGAAAGGTTTATCACGCAGTTGGAAATAATAAGGTCGGCCTCGGCGTCTTTTACCGGTAATTTTTCTATCAAACCCTTCCTGAATTCCACATTTTTAAGGCCTGTCCTCGCTATAAACCCGGCCAGATTCCTTGCGGCCAGCTTAAGCATTTCAGGCGTCATGTCCACTCCTATCACCCGGCCTTTAGGTCCGGCTAGCGGCGCGGCGATAAAAACATCTTTCCCCGCCCCGCTGCCCAGGTCAACCACCGTCATGCCTTTCTTTATCCTGGAAAAACCAACCGGATCCCCGCACGAAAGCCCCATCTCCCCTTCAACCGCGCGCGCTGACTCTCCGCCGCAGCAGGAAGATGAAGAACAGCAGGAATCAGATTTTAGCGGCTTCGCCGACTTGGCAACTTTACCGTAAGCATTCCGGACCAGCGTGTGGGTTCTTTCGTGTTGAATTTTCATACAGCCTCCCTAAATGATTCCGAAAATATATTTAAGCCCGAGGTAAATCCCGCAGGCTATGAACACCCATGCGGTGGCGGGTTTGGCGTATTTTTCGAATCTCCCGGCCAGGCCGGTTATAGCAGAAATCTTCTTCAGGCAGAAGTCCAATGCCACGGCCAGGCCTATCACGGGCAGGGCCGTGCCTAAGCCATACAACAGCGGCAGCGAGAAAGGCGCGGAATTACCGGCTGCCAGCGGGATTATCACGCCGAAATACAGCGCCGCCGAGATGGGGCAGAAAGCCAGCGCGAACAGAAATCCCATTAACAGCGATGAAAAAGCCCCGGCTTTAGCCTTAAACTTAGAGAAATCGAAAAGATTAAATCCTTCAAAGCCCCGCCCGAACATATCCAGCATATACATCCCGGCCAGCACCAGTATGGGCGACAATACCTGGTTGCCGTATCTCTGCATGAAGAATGAGAATGTCGGCGCGCTTAACAGGCTTTTTACGATCAGAAAACCGATAACAATATAAGCCAGTGCCCGGCCCAGGGCGTAAAACAAGCCGTGGGTCAGCACAGCCAGCCGGTGCGTGCCGGAGTGTTTGGAGATATAGGTAAGCGCGGCGATATTGGTGCCCAGCGGGCAGGGGCTTACCGAAGTGATAACCCCCGTCCACAGAGCCGTCAACGCCACCGCCCAGAATTCAGCACTCATTTCTCGTCCAGTAATTTATGGGTTTCGCCTGTTATATAATTAATAAAAGCCTCTTTGTCGCCGAGCAGCTGCCATATTTTTTCCAGCATCGTCCATTTAAGGGCTTTCTCTCCGGAAAACTTCTGAACCACCACCGCCTTGGAGTTAAGCCGGTAATCCTGCACGAAATGTTTGCCGGATTCTTCCTCCACGTTAACGCCTCTGAAAATCACCTTCCACCCTTTATACGCGGCGGTGAAGTTTTTCTCAACCGCTTCCCTTGTGTACGCCTCGATCGTTTTACAGGAAGAACAACGCGTGTTGGTATAAAAGTAATACACCACGGCTGTTTTTGCTTCCGCAACGGACTCAGCCGGTTTTTTTGCGGTTACCGCCGGAGCTTTCAGCCCGGCCTTTGCCGGCGGAGGCGGTTCTGCCGCAACGGAGGCGGTTTCCGCCGGCGCCGTACCCGTTTTACCGGGGCCAGAGGCCGTTTTGTATACGACCGCGCCGACGCTCAAAGCGACAAAAAACATAAGCGCGGCTTTTACCGCCTTGCCGCCGCAGGCGCATTGTCCGGCCATATTATTCCGCCTCCGAAATTATTTTCTTCAGTTCTTCGGGGCCCGGGACCCTTGATGAGAACTTCACCTCGCCGTTGACGGCCAGGGCGGGGGTCATCATAACTCCCATATCCATGATCCCGCCGATATCGGTGATTTTTTCCATCTTGTATTCAATGCCTAATTCTTTTGCGGCTGTTTCCGCGCGTTCATAAAGCTTATTGCATTTCGGACAGCCCATTCCCAATATTTGTATGGTTTTCATAGTTTTTATCCTATTATCGAATTAAACAAAAACCCCGTGAACATTATGCCGGTTCCGACAATGCCGAAGAACAGGATCAGCAGTTTCGGTTTCATGATCCGGCGCAGTATCATGAATTCCGGCAGAGAAAGTCCTGTTACGGCCATCATAAACGCCAGGGTGGTTCCCAGCGCCACGCCTTTTTCCGTAAGCGCGCTTACCAGCGGTATCATTCCGGCGGCGTTGGAATAAAGGGGAATGCCCACCAAGGTGGCCAGCGGCACGGCATACCACCGGTCAGCCCCTGCGTACCGGGCCAGAAATCCCTGCGGTATATAACCGTGTATCCACGCGCCCGCTCCTATGCCTATGATCACATAAAGCCATACGTTCTTCAGGATATCCAGCGTATATCCGCCGGCATAGCCGAACCTCCCGCGCCAGGACGGGGAAACGCCCGCGGCGCAGGCGCAGTTTTTTTTAGAGGCTGAAACTTTTTCAAGGAGATGCTCAAGGTTTAGTTTTCCTATGACAAGCCCGGATATGACCGCGATGACAAAACCGCTGAAAGCATAAAGCAGGGAGACCTTTAAGCCGAACATTCCGAACAGCATCACCAGCGCCACCTCGTTTATCATCGGGGAAGAAACCAAAAACGAGAACGTAACCCCAAGGGGTATTCCGACCTCCACGAACCCGAGAAAGAGAGGAATGGCGCTGCATGTGCAGAACGGAGTTATTATGCCGAGCCCGGCCGCCCATAAATGGGCGGAAAGCCTTGTTTTTTTGGCTATTATCTCCCTGACTTTTTCCGCGGGCAGAAAGGTGCGCAGCGCCGCCGCGGCGTAAATAATCACGGAAAGAAGAATAAAAATTTTTATCGTGTCAAAAACAAAAAAATTAAGAGCTTCCCCCGCCAAAGAGCCCCTGGCCGGCCCCAGCAGTCCGTAAACGATCCAATCGGCGAACAGCTGGGCCGGCTTAAACATTTCCCCGCCCCCGGCTGTTTCTTGCCGCTCCGGCCAGAATTTTTGACTGCCGGCGCGCGTTTGTTTTTACTATCCGCATAATACAGCCCAGAAAATCCAGCGCGCACGGACATTTAAGCGAATAAAAAACTTTGTTGGCTTTTTTTTCCGAAGCCACTATGCCCGCGCGCCTGAGCACCGCAAGATGCTGGGAAACGGTTGAAATATCGCACCCCACCGCCTTTGTGAGTTCGCGCACGCATACGGACCGGTTTCTCAGCCGGTCCACGATTATCAGCCTCGCCGGATGAGCCAGCGACTTTATCACCAAAGCCTGCGATTCATAAAAACCCGCATTGTCGGACATAAACGCTCCCGTTGTTATTTAGTATTTTGCAAAATTGCCAAATACTTGTCAATTTCCGGCGGCGGACGGACGAAAGGCAGATGCGGCGGAAAACAGGAAAGAAACGTCGCGCTGCAGCTTATCCCCCTTCCACAAACGGTTAAGCGGGAATTCCGTATACGGCCTGTCGTCGGTTACCGGCTTGAACGGCGCCGCGCATAACGCCAATTCCTCGTCTCTAAGCATCAAGCCGTTCCTGACGCCGGCCTCGGATAAAGGCAGAAGATATTTATCGCGGACCGACGATTTTATTCTGCGCTCCAATTCTCCTCCCGGCCAGGAAAATTCGTTCTCCATTGAGCCGAGGATAAAAAAACCGCTGGTCATTTTGGGATGAGCCCATACCGCGACGTGGGAAAATCTTTCGATAAAACCGCCCGCTATCTGCCATGCGTCGCGCTCAAAGCAGGGCAGGGGCAGCCACAGCGTAAAGATCCCGCCGGGCTTAAGCCTTGCTTTGACTATATCTAAAAAATCCCTGCTGTAAAGATTTACCGTGCCGGCGCTGAATATCGGCGGCGAGGCGTCCACTATTATTATGTCGTACGTTTTATCGGTCGTCAGAAGATAATTGCGGCCGTCGTTTACGGAAACATTTACTTCCGGCGCGCGGAGATTTTCCGCCGCCCCGGCGTTAAAATCCCCGGCATGCTCGATCACCGCCCCCACCATGTCCACCGCGTCGACATGCGGAGTAAGCTTCCTCGCCGCCATAAAAGTATTGCCGGCGCCGAAACATATAACAAGAATGTTCTTCGCCGCGCCGTGCAGTATATACGGGAGCTGGGCCATAAGCTTTCCGGCGTCGCCCGTCCCCGACACCACGATTCCGTTAATGAATAAAAATTTGACGTTCGGGTTTTTGTTCAATTTCACTCCCGTCACCGTGGCGTCGGAACTGTCTTCATGAAACATTATTTCCGAATCAGGCAGCAGTTTTTTTATGCGGTAATTTATGATCCCCGCATAGGGGTCGGAGCTGAAGGCAAGCATGAGCAGAAAACCAAAAAAAACGGCGAATGCCGGAAGAGCGGTTTTTACGGCGGGCCTGGGATTTGATCTATACAGCGCCGCGGTTCCGGCGGCGGCGCTGAGCAGAACGAATAATAAAAGCGCGTGTTTCAAACCGAGCGTTTTTATCAGCAGGAAGCCCGCCGCCAAAGAACCGGTTACGCAGCCGAACGTATTGTACGCGTAAAGCCTGCCGAGAATATCCCCCACATTTGCGCTGGAAGGCGAGCAGATCCTGCCCGCCAGCGGAAACATAACGCCCATTATGAACGTAGGGATAAAGACCACTATCGAGATCTCCGCGAAAAAAAGCGGTATATCGCGGAGTTCCAGCAAAGGCGAATAATGCGACATCGCCTTCGTAGTATAGATCCCCATCGCATAAAATAAACCCGAACCGGCCATGACCGACACGGCCAGCGCCAATTGCAGCCAGCCGAAAACGCGCAGAGGATCTCTTATTTTATTAATGACGTTTTTCGCGGCGAGACTTCCAGCCCCTATTCCCGAGAGATAAACCGCCAGCAGCGCGGAAAAGGCGTATACCGAAGTGCCCGTTATAACGGTGAACATCCTTGTCCAAAGTATCTGATATCCCGCGGCGCATATTCCCGACAGCGCCATTAAAATGAGTATCAATGAAGTATTCTCCGGCGCGGGTCCGGTTCCTTTGCCGGCGGCCTCGCTTACCTCCTCTCCGGCCGGTTCCTCCGGCAGGCCGAGGACGATAAAACCTATCGCAAGATTTATCAGCATGGCAAGAAGCGCCGTTGATATTTCCCCCACCATGCCTATGCCCGCGAAACCGGCCGCGATCACGCCGAAGACCCCTCCGGCCGTGTTGATGCCGTAAAAATAGGAAAGAGCGCCGGCCGCGGAACCGCGTCCGCGTACCGTTCCCCGAAGCAGAAAAGGCAGGGTTGCGCCCATGAGAAAGGTGGGCGGGAGAATGCATAATCCCGGGAGAACGAATCTCAGCAGACCGTTCCCGTTCGCGGCGGACGGTATCGACGGCAGAAAAAGGGTCGAGACCAAAGCCGCGCAGCCGAGGGCCAATTCCGTAAGGCCGTAAACCTTCAGCCATCTGCCCCCGCGCAGGGAAAGTTTTCCGGCCGTCCAGCTTCCCGCGGCCAGCCCCCCTATAAAAAAGGCCGTTATAAAGCTGACCGCATGAACGGTGATGCCGAATATCCTTATCAGCATTCTCATCCAAACGACCTCATACGCCAGGGCGCAGGCTCCGCTCAGGAAACAAACCGCGGAAAGAAGAACAACTGGCGGTATTTCTTTCTTAAAAATCTCGCTGGAAAAGCGCGGCATTTTTTAATTTTAGTAAATACACGGTCCGTTTACACGCAAAAGAATCCGGACAAAAACCGGAATAACGGCCCGCGGTCCCCGCGCTTTCCGGACCGTATTTTTTGTTTTCGACGAACAATTTTTTTTATGAGCCTTAAACTGGTAAAATATCTTTGGGCTCGGGACTGCAATGGTCTTAAATAAAATTTTTTTTATCCGCGTTTTTTTCTTCGCATGTTTGTATTTCTTATGCCTTCCCCTTCTTTATTCCGCCGATGAACCGGCCGTCAACGGCCCGCCGGACCCCGCGGAGCTTTCATCCGTGCCCGGCGGCCGGACCCCGGAAGATCCGCCGGCGGTAAAAGAAAAAACGCGGCTTATGGCGGCGCTCGCCGATCCAGCCCCCTCCGTGCGCGCCGAAGCGGTTTACGCGCTGGGGACCGCCGGCAATTTTACCGCGGTCAAGATCCTAAAAAAGACCGCGCTTGATCCCGATGAAATCACCGCGATAAATTCCATCTGGGCGCTGGGAGAAATAAAAGACGCGTCTACGGTCGAATTTCTTTACAGCCTGTTTCAAGCAGGGAACGAAACGATAAAGATAAACGTTATTATCGCTCTGGGAAAAATCAAAACGCAGGCCGCCGTTGAAATTATCGAAAAAATCGGGACCGCCGCGGAAACAGAAACGGTAAAACTGCTCGCCGAAGAAGTGCTGGAAAACGGCGTTTATATCGATGAACATGAAAAGGACCGGCCTTAGATTGTGCGCGTCCGCCGTTTTTTTGGCGGCGAATTCCTGCGTTTGGGCGATAGAGCCCGGCGATATAGTATACAGAAAGGGCTGCTTCGGCCTCCCGCAGGAAATAATCGGGCGCCTGCCCGTCGGACATGCGGCGATATATCTCGGGGGCGGCGGCTCAAACGGCAAGGGAGCGATGGTCGTTGAAGCAATGCCGAACGACCGAGTGCCCCCCGGAGTGAGAAAGATGTCTTTGGGAAAATTCATAGCGGGCTGGCCTTATTACGGAAACAGGACCGTTCATCCCAAGCCCACGCAGGCCCAGCGCTCGGAGATATGCGCTTCGGCGCAGAGCCTGATAGGTCTCCCTTTTGACGAAACGCATTTTGTCCAAAAAGGCCCCGATAAGTATGACTGCGTGGGTCTCACGGAAAAGGCGTATGAACTGGCGGGGCTCAATCCCAGCCCCGATGAAATGGAGTCGGGCTGGGGCTGGCCGCTTACTCCGAAAGAGCAGTTCGACTCGACTTTTCCGAACGAAGAAAAGCCGCGCGGTCTTTCGGGAACAAATTTTAAAAAAGGACCGCCCGCTGACGGCGGACAAGAAGGGCTCGTAAAATGAAACCGGCCGAAGAATACGAAAAATACGGAAGAGAACTCTGGCACAGGGGGGAATACGAACACGCCCTCAAAATGATGCAGGAGGGCCTTTCCTTTTATCCGAAAAACCTTTCCCTCCGGCTGGGGGTGGCCATGGCGCAGCTGCGGCTCGGCAATTTCGTGGTAGCGCGCGACGCGCTCAAAAACCTCGCCCATACCATGCCGGGAAGCGGCGACGTGCTAGCGGCTCTCGCCGAAGCGTCCCTAAGCCTTGGAAAAAAGCGGGAAGCGCTTGCCAGCATCCGGCTGGCCCTGCATAAACACCGCCATTCCGCCTCTTTTCTCGAATATCTGGCCGTGATCTTAAACCAGCACGGCCTGTTCAAAGAATCCGCCACTCTATACAAACGCATAATCCGGCTTGCCCCGGACAGGGCGGACGCGTATTTCGGGCTGGGCGTGGCCTGCAGCAGACTGCGCAACACCAAGGAAGCCGTTAAAAATATCGAAAAGGCCGTGCACTTAAAAAAAGATTTTTACGAAGCGCTTTCTTATCTGGGGAATATTTACTATGACACCGGCAAACGGGCGAAAGCGATAAAAATATTTCTCGATATCAAGGCGAACGAGCACATGGACCCCACCACGCTGACCCGCCTTCTTAAGTATTGCCGCAAGCGCAAAGAGCTCAATCATAAAGTCGCCGCTCTTGAAGCGAGGCTTCAGGCATTATTAAGCGGAAGTGATATTTCCAAATTCGTACAATCGTTGGAAAGCAAAACGGAACAGCCCCTTGCGGCGCAGTCCGAAGAGCGCTCCGCGGATTTCACAAAAACAGCGGGCCTCAAATTCATTAAAGTCTGGAAAGAAGCGCTTTCGGTCGTGCCGGAAGCCTCGGAATTATTCGAGCTCGACCGGCATCTGCAGCTCCTTTTCCAGAAACCCTCCAGAAAACCGGCCTTTGATAAATTCCCGGTCATCCAAAAACCGGACACCGGGGCGGTGGAGGGATTTATCGAATCGCTTGCGGTATATTTTAAGGAAATAGCGGAAAAGGGCGCCCTGCCGAAATGGGGGCCGATATCGCACTGGGGCAAAATGTGGGGAATAAACGACCTGTCTCCCTACGCCTGTTCCATATTCAGAAAAATATACGAGTCGCCAGATGAATTTTTCATCAAACAGGTTTCGGTGGACGCGCTCATGGCGGATATCGTCAATATCCTGAAATGGATGCCGCCGGGCCTGCGCGGCTCCGAATGGATAGTCGAGCTCGGCGGAACCATAATAGCCTTTTGGACAAAAAAGGATATGCTTGAACGGCTGTTCCTTATGCGCGAAATACTTACCGACATGGAAAAAAAATGCATAGAGCCGCTGATAAAGCGCGGCCGCAGCTGGAGACGCTGGCTCGGATATAAGGCCGACAGAGCGTGGTCGTACCCGTCTTCCGAACTTTTCGCCAAGATCCCGAAAACGCTCGGCGCGGGCCAGCCGGTGAAATGCACCAAATGCAGAAGGATAATAAATGATTATTGGGACATAGCCGATTTCAACGACGCCGCGCCCGTGCGGTGCGGAGACTGCGCGAAATTCAAACGCTGCCCTAAATGCCAGGGGCCGCTGAGGCAGGTTTCCCTTCACAGCAAGGGAAGGGAAAAACTGCCTATTTACAGATGCATGGAGTGTTACGGAAAACACTGCGCCAAATGACCCATATTAAATTAGGCCTTAAGACTCTTTCAAAAAAGGAACCGCGGAGTTATACTGTCTTATTCATGAAAAAACATATGCGAAAAATTTTGCCGCTTGCGCGGGCCGTGTTCAACCCGGCCGCGGGCGCTTTACAAAAACTGCCCGCGGTTTTCTTAATAATGCTCATGCCCGCATGCGCGTCAGGCGGAGAAATATCCCGAAAACCCCGAACTACCCCGCCGGCCTTAAACTCCTCCCCTTCCTTAATAACAGCCTCTCACGCCGGATTAAACCGGTGGTTTTCCGAGACCGATCTGCGCCTTGACCGGACAAAGCTCCCCCTGCCGGAAAAACCCGAACAAGCCGGCGCGGCGGGAACGCGCTCCTGCCGATGGATAAATCCCTCATGTATATTCTGGACGGCGATACGATTTATTATGGAAAAGACGGCACCCAAAAACTGGTGATCCGCGTCGCTGGAATCGATACTCCGGAAACCAGACATTACCGCGCCGGTAAATTTAAAGACCAGGAATACGGACCGGAAGCGGCGAAAACCGCCAGGACCGTTATACGCGGCGCAAAAAAAGTAGAATATCTGCCGGTCGGCGCGGACGCCTACGGCAGAACTCTGGCGCATATTTTTATAGACGGCGGGCTTTTCGAAGTCGAGATGCTGCGCAGGGGTTTGGCTTACGAGACCGTCACCAGCCACGGAGACAACGGTTATCCCGAACTGGCGGCGGCCATTCTTGAAGCCGCAAGGATCTATCCCAGACTGCCTTTTGAAAATCCGCATGCCTGGCGCGCGAGGGAATGGTCGGAGGAAAAAGAGCGCGCGGAGCTTCAAAAGGATCTGGGGCTGAAAAGGACCGCCATGGATAAATCGCTTGTTGTTTTTGACGACGGCGATACGATTTCATATAAAAATATCACGTTCCGGATACTCGGCATGGACACCCCCGAGATCATCCATGAGAATGACGGCATTTTTGAAGATCAGCCTTACGGAAGAGCGGCGGCGGCATATACGAAGAAATTGATTTTAGAAGCGAAAACCATGGAATATCTTGCGGACGGGTATGACACCTACGGCAGAACCCTGGCGCATATTTTTATCAACGGAAAGCTTTTATCCGTAACCGTCATTAAGGCCGGCTTGGCGTACGAGTCGGTTTCCAAATTCGGAGACTCCGGCTTCCCGGGCTACTCCAGACTGATCCTGGCGGCCGCCAAATCGGTTCCCGTTCCGCCGTTTGAAAATCCGCTGTATTGGAGAGCAAAGCATCAGCACAGAAGCGGCTCCGATTGGACGTCCGTTCTGCCCGAAGACGGCTTTGCGGAAAATTTCTTCCCCGGCATACAGCCCTACTAACCCTGTTTCCTACAGCCAGTATCTCATCCAGTAAAGAACTCTGCTTGCCGCCTTAAAAAGAAATCTCTGCCTCCTGCATTCTTCCAGCGTTATCCGCTTTGACGTCCGCAGATCATCCTCGAACATGCGCTTCATGGCATGTCCGAATTCCGCGCCCAGGATATTTACGTTTATTTCAAGATTGTAATGCAGGCTTCTGTGATCCAGATTATGACTGCCCACGGAAGACCACACTCCGTCTATTACCGCGGTCTTTGAATGCAGAACGCTGGTCTGCCATTCATATATCTCTATGCCGAACTTCAGCAGCGCCGGATAGAGCGCCCATGACGCCCAGCGCACATAAGGATGGTCCGTCTGCGAAGGAGTTATGATAACCACCCTGACCCCGCGCTGGGCGGCTTTGATAAGCCTGCGGTATATGGTGCGGCCCGGCAAAAAATAGGCGTTGGTTATATAAATATACTTCTGCGCCTTTGAAATGGCGTATTTATAACTGCGCCGTATGGACCTGCGGTTCCTGAGTCCTGAACTCGACACCACCGACACGGAAACCGCGTTGCCGCCCGCGGGCGCCGCAAGATCATCCCGCGCCGGCAAATATGTTATTGTTTTGCCGTATCTTGTCCAATCTTCCCAAAACAGGGCTGAAATTTCTTTAACTATGGGCCCGCTGAGCTGAGCCTGCGTGTCCCGCCATCCCCTGCCGCCCCATGACCTGGGTCCGTCATCCTCGCTTAAATTCTGCCCGCCGACAAAAGCCGTTCTTCCGTCTATCACCAGAAGCTTGCGGTGATTGCGCCGAAACCAGTTCCAGTGCGGCTTCCACGGCACAAGCGGATGATACTCGACCACATTGATCCCGGCCCTGGCCATGTGTTCAAAAAAACCGCCGCTTGAAGACAAAGACCCGAGGGCGTCGTATATCAAAAATATTTTTACCCCTTCCTTTGCCTTGTTTTCCAGAACATTTCTGAATTTATGGCCTATGGGATCGTCCCCGAAAGTATAGATCTCCAGCAGAATATGGCTGCGCGCATTCTCTATGGCGGCAAGCATGGCCGGAAAAGACTGCTCCCCCCCGCTGAGCAGTTCCACGATGTTGCCCGCGCAGAGGGACGCCGGATGCAGGCAGAAATTTCCCCATTCAAAAGAATCTTTTTCCATGGCAATAATAATGAAGTTATTATACAATGTTCCTTGACCCGCGGTTAACAATACCGCTGGGGCCGGACTTAAAAGGAGATTACAATGGCAAATCCTAAATTCATGAAACCGCTTCAACCCTCCACAGAGCTTTCGGCGGTGGTAGGCACCAGCCCGCTTCCAAGGACCGAAGTCATTAAAAAAATGTGGGATTATATAAAGGCCAACGGGCTTCAGGATAAGACGAACAAAAGAAATATAAATGCCGACGAAAAACTGCTTAAGCTTTTCGGCAAACAGCAGATAAACATGTTCGAGCTGGCGGGCATTGTCTCAAAGCACCTGAAATAAAGTTCTCGCGCGCTAAAGCGCCGGAATTCCCCATCCGCAGAAGAAGCCGGGCGGAATCTTTTTGTTCACGCGCCGTTCGGCTGCGGCTTATCAGAATCCGCCGTATTTGCGCAGGCTTACTAGACGCTGGTAATAGTACGGGTTTAGGACCGAATCTATGTGCACGCCGTTCCTGACCGAGGCGTGAACGAAAAAGCCTTTCCCGACATATATCCCGACGTGGTCCACTTTGGCCGCGCCGGGATTTTTAATAGCGAAAAAAACCAGATCACCGGGAAGCGCGGCCGAAGGTGAAAGATACAGGCTTTGCGCGAACTGCTCGCGGGCCACGCGCGGAAGACTGAGTCCCGCTTTGGCATAAACCAGCTTGGCGAAAGCGGAGCAGTCCATGCCGGTATCAGGGTGCATCCCTCCCCAGAGATAGGGAGTATTAAGGTAAGTCATCGTTTCCCTTACCACTGCGCCCCTGGCGTCGGCTATGGATTCAGCCCCCGCTGCCCCGGCGAAGAAAAAACCGGCCGCGGCTGTAAGCAGAAAAAGCAAAAGCGTTTTTTTGTTCATGTTTTGTGCCCGCGGCAAACTTTAGTGTATTATATATAACAAAACAGTAAAACCATAATGAAGAAATATTTGTCCTTCTGCTTGCTTGTTTTCTGCGCCTGCGCGAACGCGGCCGATCTTCCGGACCTCGGCAATCAGGCCGCATGGGGCGAAAAGGAAAAAAAGGAATTTCTGGATTATCTCAAAACAAACAAGCAGATACCGGCCGGCGGGCAGGTTAAATATGTTTCCCCCGAAAAGAGCGCGGGCGGTTCCCCCTCAAAAGCGGGCTATCTCACGCTTAACGTCGTTACCGACACCATGCTGCTGGACGAAGGCGGAGGAAAAACCAAGACGGAAACGGCTAATATCGGACCGAAACTGATTTTGGGCGGACACATGTTTTCATGGGTGCGCTATTATACCGGCTTTAAATACACCGCCATCGGGCAGAACCGCTTAAACGGCGGGCGCGCCCGCCTGTCTCACTCCGAAATACCGCTGGGCATCGAACTGGCGCTTATCCCGCTGGGCACTCCGCAGACCCGATACATACTTCTGCGCGGAGGAGTTTCGGCCCATTATATTTCCGGCGCTTCAAAATCCGATTTCGCATCGCCTATTTTAGGCTGGCGGGCCGCGTGGAATCTGGGCGCAGGATACGAATGGCAGATCCCGGATTCTCGCTGGCGCATAAATATTCTCACCGAAGCATACAGGGCGTTCTCGTCAAAGGGCCCGCCGCGTTTTTCCGGACTCGGCCTGACCTCCGGCCTCGCCTACACTTTTTAAAAATCCAAAAATTTTGCGGCTGAATATCACGGGAAAAGCTTAAAACAGGACGGCGGAGGGATGTTATTTTCCTTTCTGCGCTATTTTGGCCCAGGCATCTTTCAGGGTAACCGTGCGGTTAAACACCGGCGCTCCGGGCTTTGAATCCTTGGGATCGGTAAAAAAGTAACCCAGCCTTTCAAACTGAAAACGCGAACCCGCCGGAGCGTTTTTAAGGCTTGGTTCGCAGCAGACGCCGTTTAATACTTCCAGCGACCGGGGATTGAGATTTTCCTTATAATCATGTCCTTCTTCCGCGTCGTCCGGGTCGCGCTTTGTAAACAGCGCGTCATACAGCCTCGCCTCTGCGGAAACACAATGCTTGGCCGACACCCAATGGATGGTGCCTTTTATCTTACGCCCGTCCGGCGCGTCGCCCCCGCGCGTGGCCGGATCATAGGCGCAGTGAACCTCCGTTATCTCGCCGGCCGCGTTTTTAACCGCCTTTTCGCATCTGATGATATAGGCGTATCTCAGGCGCACTTCCTGACCGGGGGTCATGCGGAAGAACTTCTTGGGCGGGGTCTCCATAAAATCGTCCCGCTCTATATATATTTCCCCGCAAAAGGGCACTTTGCGCGTTCCGGCCGAGGGGTCCTCGGGATTATTCACCGCGTCCATCTCTTCGGTTTGGTCCTGCGGATAATTATCTATCACCACTTTTAACGGCCGCGTCACAGCCATTACCCTGGGCGCGGTCTTATTCAATTCATTACGGATCGCGTTTTCAAGCACCCATATGTCTATGATGCCGTTGAATTTCGCCACGCCGATCTCGGAACAGAAAGCCTGAACGGATTCCGGCGTATATCCCCTTCTCCTGAGTCCCGAGATAGTAGGCATGCGCGGATCATCCCAGCCTTCCACATGTTTATCCTTCACCAGTTCAAGCAGTTTCCGCTTGCTTAATACCGTATTGCTTAAATTCAGGCGTGCAAATTCCACCTGACGGGGATGGTATATTCCCAGCGCGTCCAAAAACCAGTCGTAAAGCGGACGGTGGTCTTCAAATTCAAGCGTGCAGATGGAATGGGTTATCTGTTCAATGGAGTCTTCCAAACCATGCGCCCAGTCGTACATGGGATATACGCGCCATTTTCCGCCCTGCCGGTGGTGCTGAGCGTGGAGAATACGGTACATGACAGGGTCGCGCATATTCAGGTTGGGATGGGCCATATTAATTTTGGCGCGAAGCACCCGCGAGCCGTCGGGGAATTCGCCTTTGCGCATCCGTTCAAACAAATCGGCGTTCTCCCCGGGCGGGCGTCCGCGGAACGGACTGTCTTTCCCCGGCTCCGCCGGCGTGCCCCGGTGCCTTCGGATATCATCCGCGCTTAAGTCGCACACATACGCCATGCCCTTTTTTACAAGAACCATGGCCCAGTCGTACATCTGCTGGAAATAATCCGAAGCGAACAACAGCCTGTCCTGAAAGTCCCCGCCCAGCCATTTGACGTCCTCTATGATGGAATCCACGTATTCCTGGTCTTCCTTGGAAGGATTGGTGTCGTCGAAACGGAGATTGAACCTGCCTTTATAATCGCGGGCTATGCCGGAATTAAGGCATATGGACTTGGCATGTCCGATATGAAGGTATCCGTTGGGTTCCGGCGGAAAGCGGGTGTGCACCCGCCCGCCGAACCTGCCGGAAGCGATATCCCCGTCTATTATCTCGCGGATAAAGTTCGTTCTGGTTTCCTGTTTTTCCACAATGGAATTATACACAATTTAAATATCCTCGTAAGATAAATAAACACCGCCCCATGGCCTCCCGACGGCGGGCGCTTTTGAGGCGGTGTTAATCTTAACCCGAAACGGACCGAAATGTATTTGGGTTAAAACCTGGCGTTAGCTATTACCATCACGGGCAGTTTGGAATTCTTTATGATATTGACCAGCCCTATCTGCAGGCCGCTCGTCATCGTCTTCGCATAATTAACAAATCCCAACTGCAGGCCGCTGAAGGTCTCGGCATAATTGACCCAGCCCAGCTGAAGGCCGCCCATATCTTTAGTCATGTTTACCACGCCCCACTGCACGCCCGAAGCTTTGTCGGCGGAGGTCACCAGACCGTACTGCACGCCTTTAAGTTCGGCAAGCTTGCCATAAATAAAAGTGTACTGCAGTCCCGTCAGTTTCGGCGTGTTTGAAAAAATAAGGCCGAGTTCCACGCCTTTAATAGTTTCCGCCTTTGGATAAGCTATCTCGTCCATCAGCGATAGTTTAATGACGCTGCTGCCGCCCGCCGACGCCTGCGCGGCGCAAAACGCGCCGATTACCGCGATCATAATAATCTTTTTCATTGTTCCTCCAACCAATAGATTTAACCGCTCCCGCTTACTGCTTTTATATTTTACCATTTACCGGCGCCGGTTTAGTCCGCGGATGAATAAGGATTGCGCGCGGGGAAACATAGGCGGGCTTTATTTCGGAATCGCCGAAGTAAGAACTTCTGGGTCTCCGGCGGTTATCAGAATGTCGTCTTCAATGCGCACCCCGCCGGACCAGCGCGGATTCTCCAGAGCCCGCCAGTTCACGGCGTCCTTATATTTTGCCCGGCGCTCCGCGTTATCCAAAAGCGCCTGAACGAAATATATCCCCGGCTCCACGGTCATAAGAAGTCCCCGCTCAAGCGGCAGGTCCACCCGCAGGCGCGCCCCGCAGCATATCCTGCATTCCTTCCGCCCCGGAGCTTTCCCGCCGGCGTCGCGCACGCGCAAGCCGGTCATATGGCCGACCCCGTGCGGAAAGAACATGGAGACGGCTCCGCTTTCCAGTAATCCGTCTACTGAGCCTTTTAAAATTCCCAAGTCCCTCAGGCCCAGAGCTATAACTCCCGCCGCCGCAATGTGAACATCATACCATTCGGTTCCCGGACGGCACTTTTTTATAGCCTCAAGCTGGGCTTTGAGCACTATATCATAAATGTCTTTTTGTCCGGGCGCGAACGACTTTCCGGCGGGGTAGACGCGGGTGACATCCGCGCAATAATCAAATATCTCCGCTCCGGCGTCAATAAGCACGGCGTCGTCCGGTTCCACTATCCGGTTCGTCGGCTCAAAATGAAGAACCGCGGCGTGACGGCCCGTCCCCACGATAGAGCCGAACGCCGTTGAGTCCGCCCCAAGGCGGAACATTTCCGCTTCCATTTCTATCTGTATCCGGCGCTCCGTGACTCCCGGCCTGATAAATTCGCGGGCTTTTGCAAATCCGCCGGCGGCGGCGTCAACCGCTTTTCTTATCAACGCCAATTCGGCCTCGTCTTTAAGCCTGCGGACTCCGCTCAGGATGTCTCCAATGCGTTCGTTAAGCACGAAGTCTTTCGGCAATAAATTCACGACAGCCGTTTCAATATTCCCCAGCGCCGCAACCGGCATTCCGCGGAGGGTTTTCAGCCAATCCTGAATTTTTTTAACATCCTCCCCTTCCGGAACCTCGGGAACGCCTTCCCATAAACACTCGACCTCGTCCGCCTGTCTCACAAAATGGACCCAGCCTTTTCCGGGTTCATACGCCATTATCCCGCCCGAACGGCGCGAACCCGACAGCCAGTAGTAATCCGGATGGGGAAGAAAAGGATACGTCTGGTCAAGTCCCCCGGGTTTTACAACCGGCTCTCCGGCTCCCACAAGAACGACGACCCCCGCTTTTTCAAGAGCCTGCGCCGCTTTCCGCTGACGCTCAAGGATAATCGATTTTTCAAAAATAGGCATGATCCGCCCCCTTTATATAAAATTATAACCGCTCCGGAAATTCTTTAACCCCGGTAAACCGCACCGCTGATCTCCGCAGACTGAAAAGTCACGCCGACCCGGCAGGGGGCGGAGGATATAGTTCTTTTACCAGCCAGGCCGGCATAGCTTTACCGAACTGCGGGTCCAGCTGTATTATACGTTTTAAAAGTTTCTTCCAGCCGGTTTCATAAACACCGCTCGCCTCAAGCAGGCCTATGGCTCCGAAATAAATAACGCCCATAAGCGCGAGCCGCCTGTCGCCGGCCCAATGATCCACATTGCTCGGCGCGTTTATAAGCGCCATCGCCGCTATGAACGCCATAAAGGCGAACGCCCAGCGCAAAAGAAGCGGTATCTTTGCCGCCTCTCCGTCTCTTTTAAGGACATACCCTGAATAGGCCGCGTATGTAAGTCCGGTGAACTGAATCACCCCGAAAACGCCGTCCACATGCCACGCCATGACTGTGTAAAAAATTATAAGGATCCATAAAACCGCCAGCCTGCCTCTTTCGGAAATATTGATGAACGGGATGCCGAATACGAACGCCGAGGAATGTATGACTATGAACTGTATGGACATCAGCATGCCGGAAAAAGGCGGCAGGACACCGAACATCTCCAGCGCGCAGGATATGCAGGCGAGGAAATTGGAAACGGCCGGAGTACGAGATAGGAACTTCGGGGACATCAGGTTAATCTTTCTCCACCTGAAGCGGGGGAGGGTTGTGGTTAAGGGACATCGGGGTCCCGTCTTTCTGCACGGTTTGGGCGTTGGTATAAATACGCACCATATATTCTCCGCGGGTAAGCCCCGACGCCAGCGTGATATCATTCCACGGCTGTTCGCCCGCGCGGGGCTGGGCCTCCACGACCTTGACCTCCGGCCGGGCCAGGCCGGGCCCCGTCACGGTAAACTCATATTTGGCATAAGTGGGGAGGGTGAACTCGTTTTTCTGCGGGCGGGTAAATCCGTCGGCTACTTCCTGTCCGATATAGACCTTTCCCGACGTCACTATGGAATTCCCGCGCATTTCAATTTCCCATTCCATCAAAGAATACTTATCCTCCGGAGGCGTATCCCATAAATTCAGGTCCCAGTCAAACGTAACGGGAGCGCCGGCCTGTTTGAGCAGTTTTTTGGCCATGGGAGAAGCCGATTTGTTTCCGCGCTTGTCCCTCAGCATCTCATTGAGCGTATTCACCAGCTGAGTCCGCTCGCCCCTGGCGAGCAATGCGTCAACAATTTTGTAAGTGTAGAATTGTTCCTTTTTAAGCGCCGCCAAAAGCTCCGGGATCGACATCGTTTTCAAACTTGCCCCAAATTTTTCATCGGTGGGTGAGTGCATCCCAACGGCATAGCCGGACGCGGAGCTTGGTTTTGAAGGCGTAGGATTTCCGCCGGAGACCTGAAACGAGCCGGTTTGACCGTCCGGCTGAGCGGGGAAGGCCCCACCCATATCCGGAACCGCCGCATCAGCCGGCCCCGCCATGGGCATAGTGAATTCCCATTCCTGATGAGATACCTTCCATCCGCCCCTCTCCTTCACCATCCTCGTGGTGCCGTTCACCGGCGACCCGTCTTTAGAACCCTGCATTGCGACGACGGCCTCTTTCCCCTTCACCTTGATATCCATGATCTTTATATCCGCGGGTTGAAACGCCTGTATCATTTTCAGTTTTATGTCCGTGCCCGCTTCCGAGAATTCGCCGGCATACTTGCCGGAAACCAGATCTTTCATCTGGGACAGATCCCCGGCTGAAATAGCCGCGTGAAACGCCAAAGACCTCTGGCGTATCTCCTTTTCGGAAGAACCACGCTGGGAAAACCAAACAATACCCGCAAACACCAGCGCCGAAATAAGAAGCAAAGACGTATTGGACCGCTTTGCCGGCTCCTCGGAATGATAAGGAGGTATTGCGTCGTCGGACGGCGCGGCGCCGGAAGGCGCGGCATCGGACGGACCGGCCCCGGTCTGGGTAGAAACCGGCCGAGCTCCCCCGTGAAGGGCTTCCCACTTGGCGAAGAAGATCCCGCAATTCAGGCACTCAGTATCGCTGGCGCTTTCCTTATGACATGCCGGACATGTTTTCATAAACCCAAATCCTCCGATAAACACTGCGCGTATTTCTAAAAATCAGCGGACGGAAACGCGCGTCTCATTTTCCCGTGTGATTGAATTATAGCAATTTGACGCGAATGCTCAAGAAGCTACGCGGACGCAATACGGACCAGCAGGCTTTGTTATATTATTACTGCATCCAGTCGGGAAGATGGATTTCGGCGGGCTGGACATCCAGAATATCTCTTTCGATAATGCGGAGATTCTTTATGTAAAGCGGCAGGTCATCCGAACGGGCATCAATAGAAAACATATCAACGGCCGATTGAAATCGGGTAATAAGCTTTTTGTGATCAAGCAGACCTTTGTCTGCCATTGCCTGAACATCTCCCATATCGTTTTGATTAAGGCGCGGCAGTTTGCTGATTACAACATCAAGAACATCCAAGGCCTCGATCTGAAAATTTTTAAGGCTTAAATCCCGAACGGGATGAAAAAGAAGTTTCTGCGGAGCAAACAGAATAACGCTTTTAACGATATCGATATAGATGTGAAACTGTTTATGGATATCCGTTCCCTTGCCGGCCAGGTTTTTAAGCTGTTTTTTTACGGGAGGGGAAACTTCCCCGGATTCCAAAACGTCCCCGTCTTTGGTTCCGCGCTCATAGTCGCACTGAAGCATAAGCGCGGCGGAGCCTATTACCTGCAGAAGAACAGGTTCTGCGCCGAGAGGTTTCCACTTTAAGTCGATTTCTATAAGGAAATCTTTAATCGGCATTATGGGCGGCCCTCAGTGCGTTCACAAAATCATCGACTGCTATTTTTGTCACTATTCTCCAGCGTTTTGCGATGGGAGGCAGCATTCCGCGGGTCTCATTGAGCGATTCTTCGCTTGTAATATCCGGATCCAGAACGGAATATGACGGCGGGTTTCCGGATTCGCCGGGGAAATTCCGCCATCCAGGGGGATCCGCATCAAGAATGACCCCCGCCCGCCGGGATTTTAAGCGCCACTCTCTGGGAAGAGGACCGGACGATTCTTGAATTTTTATAGCTTTAAGAGTATTTTCAATAACCCATCCAAGGCGGAATTCCAGCCCCAATTCTTTAAACTCTTGGTGCAGCTTATCCAGATTTATCCGGCCAGCCTGTTTCACCAATATGGGAGCGATAGCGGTAATCTGCCTGGCGGATTCCGCTGAAACCAAGGCTTCCCGGATCGCATCCTCTGATTTTTTGAGCCGTTCCGAAGGCATCAGCTCGCTTTCGAAAAGATGGTCGGCCCCCTGCCGGGCAAGCGCATTCTGAATCTGACCCTCGAACTTATCCGAAATCTTTTTTTGAGAGAAGTAGTCTATCGGCACATTAAAGTGTTTGAGGATGGCCAGTAATTGCTCCGCAGTAAACGACCCCAGCCCCCGTTCAAGCTCGGACAGGTAGTTTTGGGAGATGCCCAGCAATTCCGCCAGCCGCGCCTGCGTCCAGCGCCGCTCATGGCGCAGTTTGCGGATTTGTTCTCCGATAAAAAACCGCCATTTGTATTGTTTAATCATATCGCTATAGTGATATATTTATCGCTATAGTGATATTGTAACAGATAAATCATTGTTTTTCAAGGCCTATTTTGGTCTTATTTTATACCATTTAAGTGATTACAAGAGACTATAAAGGAAAGAACTTTTTACGCTGTGCGCCCGCGGCCCGCGCAAGCCCAGTGTCCCGGCTTTTGATTTTGTCTTTGCTCTTCGATGCTTAGCCTGAAAGTTGCAGTTGAAATGACATAATTGTCGTGTTGGGCTGATTTTTTTGTTCCGTCATTCTGGCGTACGCCAGAATCCAGTTTCCATCGAGATCTGGGCACCGGCTTTCGCCGGTGTGACAAGACAACTGAAACATTCGGGTTAGCATGGCACGCCAGCCGGAAGGCGTCAAGGGATAAACCCACCATCCTCTTCCCATGGCTTTTTTGGGGCGAATTGATTGCCGGAAACTTTTTAAGGTGTTCTAAGGCGGATGTTTTGGGACAGCCTCACGTCCACTAATCTACTGGGTGAATCTACCTTCCGGAAGTAAACCTTGAAATAAGCTCCGGCGTCAGCAGGCCGGCGCTCCCGTCGCCGAATTCCAGAGGCGGGACCGCTATTTCCCTGGGATTATTTGCGCCGGAAGTTCCTGTCGCTATTTCCCGTTCATAGACCGCGATGGTTTTCTCGAAATCTTTCA
>CAZFMJ010000023.1:0-41301 GCA_964520045.1 uncultured Elusimicrobiales bacterium
GTGTACAGACAAATATTGATTATAAATTCCCACGCTGTTTTGAGGGGATTAAGGGTTGTTTTGCCGCGGGCCTCGCGTAGCTGCACAAGTTTTTTCATAACCCGTTCTGTCATCCAGTTGGGGGTCGATGCCCCCGCTGTTACTCCTATCCGGCCCGAATCCGCTATCTTTTCGGGATCAAGCTCATCTTCTTTTTCAATGTGAATGGTTTTAACTCCCAAGTCTGAACAAAGCTTGGCCAGCCGCGAAGTATTGGCGCTGTGCTTTGCTCCGACCACTATCATAATATCCGATGATAGCGCCATTTCCACGGTTTCTTTTTGTCTTTCACGGGTGGGCATGCAGATGGTATTTGAAATAATCGATTCTTTCGAATTTTCGCGTATTCTTTCGGCTGTCTCAAAAAATTTTTTTTCCTCCTGAGTCGTCTGGGACACGATATTTACCTTTTCAAAATAAGGCAGACTGTCCGCTTCGGCCGGGTCGGCCGCGACATACCCCCGGCCTTCGCAGTATCCAAGCAGACCGGTTACTTCCACATGGCCTTTGTCTCCCACGATAACAGTGGAATAGCCCTGCACGGCGTATTCATGGATGACTTTTTGCGCCTTTTTTACAAGCGGGCAGGTGGCGTCGATTATTTCCATCTTGAGCGACCGCAGCTGCTTTTCAATTTCAGGCGTGACGCCGTGCGCCCGTATGATGAGAACGCCGGTCTTTCCGGCCAGCACGGCGGGGTCGTTTATCGCCCGAATATTTTTTTCTTCAAGCATTTGTATGACATGGTTATTGTGTATTATCTGTCCAAGGGTATAAACCGGGGTTTTTCCTGATTGGGCAAGTTCCAGCGCTTTGTCTATGGCGTTTTTGACGCCGGGGCAGAATCCCGCTGTTTTTGCAAGTTTTATTCCAAGGTGGTTATGCATTTATAAAAGACCGGCAAACGGTAGAAGGTAGACGGAAAAAAGATAAAAAACGAAAAAATCATCTTTCATATACTCTATTCCGTCTTCTTTTTTTGTTTCCCTTTGGCTGTTTACCGTTTACCGTCTTCCATCTCCCTTTTACCTTCTTCAGTCCGCCATTTATAATTGAAATAGCCGTGGCAGGCTCCTCCTATGGAAATCACATAGATAAGCAGTGTAAATGCGGGGCGGGAAGGGTGGTAAATCGCCGACAGGAAAGCCTGCCCGGATGTCGTCGCCGCGTTTGACAGCCAAAATAAAAGCCAGCCTGAATAAAGCGCCGTGAATGCAAGCGCCGGCGGAACGAATTTAAGCCGTTTAGCGTCTTTTTTCGCGCCTTTCATCGTATACATGCCTATGATAAATCCTGCGCTGTAGCCGGCCGGAAGATAAATCAGTTTTAGCCGGTTTTCCGCCGCAAAACATACTACAATCCACAGCAGGGCGGAGATAAGAGCGGATGCCCCGCCTAAAATCCCCGCTTTTTTTATATCTGCCGGCATTTTTTCGGCGGCTTCTTTTTCAGCGGCCAGCTGAGCGTCAAGAATTTTTATGCAGTCCGGGCAGATGAGGCGCGGCATGTTTTGTACGAGCGTGGGCATTTCCACCTCTTTTTTGCCGCATGATTCGCACATCAATTGCGCTTGATAATGCGAAAATTCATAATTTGAGACAAATTCCCTTAAGGTAAGGAGCAGAATTTCTATTTCCCTCAGCTCGCGGTCGGTAGGCGGATTGAATAAAGATTCCAGCTGTCTTGCGTAACCGTAGTTAAGAGCGTATTCAACGGTGAAGGCATCGGGGATTTGAAGGCTTGCCGCGCTGTAGGAAAGGTTTTTCCGGCTTGCGAATTTCTTGAATTCCTCGTGCGGGGCATCCGGCAGCCGGCCTGTGAACATTCTAAGGGATATTTTTATCGCGCATGACGGAGTGTCGTCGTAAATAAGTTCAAGGTGATTGGCCGTATGCCCGAATATTTTTCTGTTTTTTTCAAACGAGAGGTTGTTCCGCAGGCCTATTTTCTTTAATTCCTGTTCAAACATGTTGCCTCCGTTATGAAGATGGTAGAAGGTAGAGGGTAGACGGTAGACGGAAAACAGGAAAAAGAAAACAGAATGTTGCTGTAGGGTTTGGATCTGCCAGTGAAAAACAGGTAAAACTGCGAAGGACTTCATCTGTCGCTGTGTTTTTCCTGGTTTTTGTCATTTCTTCGCGTCCCTTTGTGTTGGTGCTAATTTCTTTTTTTTGCTGTTTACCGTCTCCCTTCTACCATCTCCCGTTTACCGTTTCTTAAATAATTATCCACGGGCAGTATGTCACGACAGCCAGCGCGCCCAGAAGCAGCAGCCAGAAAGGAAGGACTGCTGAATAAAGTTTTGTAAGCGGCGCTTCAAATCTGCGGCTGGAAAGAAAAAGATTTAGGCCCAGCGGAGGGGTCATATAGCCTATTTCCAGATTAAGCAGGAAAATTATTCCCAGATGAATGGGGTCTATGCCGTACTGGGCCGCCACCGGCGCGATTATAGGGACCACTATTATTATGGCCGAAAATATTTCCACCATATTAACCACAAGCAAAAAGGCGTTGAGAACTATAAGAAAAACCGTTTTATCAGCTATAAATGAATGAAGCCATTCAAAAAGCCTGGCCGGTATCTCGGCGTCTATCATATAATTGGTGAATCCCAGGGCTGTTCCCAGCACCATGAAAATAGCGCCTACAAGCAGCATGCTTTTTGCGGCTATGCGCGGAATGTCCTTAAAAAGGCTGAGTTCGCGGTAAATGAAAACTTCCGCGAGCAGAACATAAAAGGCCATAACCGAAGCCGCTTCCGTAGCGGTGAACCAGCCGCGGTAAATGCCGCCTATGACCAGAAAAGGCAGGGGTATTTCCCATACGGCTTCTCTTGCCGAGCCGGCAAGGGATTTCCATGAGAACGGGATGCGCGAAATATTCGTTTTTTTACCTGAATAAAGGGCATAGAGCGAAAGTATCAGTATCAGCATTATTCCCGGCAAAGCGGCCGCCGTAAAAAGTCTGTCTATGCTGACTTTGGCAATGAGTCCGTAGAGTATTATGGGAAGGCTGGGGGGGAAAAGAAGGCCCAGACTGCCGGTTGTCGCAAGAAGACCCAGCGAGAATTTGTCGCTGTATCCGTGTTTCGTCAGCATGGGATAAAGCAGTCCGCCCAGCGCTATTATGGTTACTCCGGATGCACCCGTGAAAGCTGTAAACAGGGCGCAGGTGACAATGGCCACTATGGCAAGCCCTCCCGGCATCCAGCCGAAAAGAGATTGGGAGAGATTAAGCATTCGTTTCGGGGTTCCGCTTTCCGCAAGCAGGTATCCCGAGAAAGTAAAAAGAGGTATGGCGCAAAGGGCGGGAAGGCTGGCGAGCCTGAGTATTTCAACTATTATGGCGGAGGTGTCTATTCCGGCTTTCCAGAAGGCAAAGACCGCTCCCGCTCCGATAATGGAAAAAACGGGAGCTCCTATTACTATTGAAAATGCGGCCGCGGCGGTTATTATAATTGCCTGCATGAATTTTTTCTGAATATATGAATTGCGGTATGAAAAAAAGCCAGCAGAAATCCCGCCGGTATTATTATCTCAAGCCAGACCGCGGGAATATCAAAAGTTCCTATTGAAAACGCGGTCGAGCGGAATTTAAATTCCGATTTAATGAATGTCAGCGAAGCCGACAGGAGAAACAGGCATACGGCGCAGGTGAAGACATGCGCGGCGTTTTCGCATATCTTCCGGGCTTTTTCCGGAAATAACTTTACCGTCATATCCAGCGCGAACTGCTTGCCGTAATAGGATGCCATGGCGGCTCCTAAAAATCCCGCCCACATCGTGGCATACCGCAGCAAGGGGTCTGCCCATAAAATGCCCGCGGAAAAAAATGCCCGCATAATAACCTGCGTGAAGGAAAGCGCGACCATAATGAAAATAAGAACGGTTACCGCCGCTTTTTCGCAGGCTACGATAAATTCTTCGGTTTTAAATATAAAATTCATAAAACAAACCCAACCGCAAAGAGCGCAAAGGATTTATACCAAGAACGTCCCGAACAATCCTCAAAAGCGTTGAGAATGGGACGCAAAAATTACAAGCCGGTAACTACTTCGCCATGCCAATAACTTAATTGGAGAATTCGTTTTCCGTCATTTCCGGCAGATTCACTCTGTCCAAACCATCCTTTATGGCAATGAGTTTGGACTGACCCATTCTCAGTGCTTTTGAGGAAGGAATGGGACCACATCCTTTGCGTCTGCTTTGCGTTCTTTGCGTTTAATCTCCGGCGGTTTTTTTCTGAATTCCGCCAGCGCTTTTTCAATGCGCGCAAGCAGGCTGCCCTTATACAATTTTCCTTCAAGATCCTTTCTTGCCTTAGCGCCCATCTCCTCAAATACGGCGGTTGTTTTCGCCGAGGAAGGCTCCGTGATCTTTATTCCTTCTTTTTTGAGAACGTTTATGGATTTTTCGTTGTCCTGTCTGCTTAGATTTGTAAGCGTTTTCAAATGTCTGTCTCCTATTTCAAGAAGAAGCCGCCTGTTGGCCGGAGAGATATTTTCAAAAGCCTTTTTTGAAATGAGCACGGCTCCCGCCGCATCGGCTATGGGAAGGGAAAACATGTATTTTACCTTTGTGAACCACTGCAGGGCCACCGTGGCAAGAGGAGAGCCGTAAACGCCGTTTATAAGCCCGGTCTGAAGGGAAGTCAGAACATCCGTTATGGAAAGAGGTATGGGAGAAATGCCCATGGCTTTAAATGCGGCTTCCGCTATGGGATCTCCTTCCCATATCCACATTTTTACCGACTTCATGTCTTCGGGAGAGCTTATCGGGGAATTCGTGTATACGTACACAAATCCGACTTCAGCCCAGCCCAGCAGGATATAACCGTTTTTTTCAAGAGCGGAGCGCAGTTCTTTGTCGAACATGCCGTAAATATGGTCGGTTTCCTGAGTGTTTTTGAAAAGAAACGGGGCGTCGAGCGCTCTGACTTCCGGCGCCAGTTCGCCCAGCCCTACCCCTGTGAATCCGCCTGAGTGAAGCTGTCCGAGCCGGATCTTGCGTATAACGTCTTTTTCGTCGCCCTGCACTCCTCCCGGATAGATCTTAAAATTTACGGCGCCTGATGTTTTTTCCGAAAGTTCTTTGCTGAATGCCCGCATTTGTTTCATCCATGTGGAGCCTTCGGGCGCAAGAGTGGCGAATTTAATCGTTTGGCATTCCGCTCTTCCGGCGAGGCAGCACAAAAAAACGAAAACCCATATCCGGTTAAAATAGTTCATCAGATTTCTCCATTAATTTTTTTGCCTTTATTTTTGCGGATTCATTGGCGAGATTCCGGTCGTCGGCGGTGTTTTTGCCGTTGATCACTTCGCCCAGCAGTTTTTCAAAAAGCGGCCGGTTCTGGATCTGCACGGCGTATTTTGAGGCGAACATAAGCTTGTTCATCAGGAATCCTCCGCCTTTTCCCCGCAGGGACAGCTCAAAATATTTCCCGGCTTTTTCGGGATTTCCGCCCAGCATTTTAGGAATACCGGCATAGTATGAGCCCATGATCGCATATGCCCCGTTGTAATAATAATCAGGGGCTATTTTCAAAAGGGTTTCAAGAGGCGCCGTCATGCGGGGTATCTCCGCCAGGGCGTCGGGGTTGTCAAGATTAAGCTGTATCCATCCGGCTTTGCAGAACACCGTCCAAAAGACCGCCGGCACATCGTTTTTCTGCGTCTTTTCATGAAGGATAGCGGTTCCCTGCGCAAGGTTTTTTTCTTTAAGCGCTCTGAGCCCGTAATTTTCCCCGCGTTTGTAAAATACCGAAGCGGCGTCCGGATTTCTGTCTTCTTCGAACATAAGCGCGTAACCGCAGTACCCCTGCGCGGCGGTCTCAAGCAATACGGAATTGCGCGGGTCGTTTTTTATCAGAATTTCCAGAAGCTTAAGGCTCGCGGGCATTGATTTGTCGGCCAGTTCGATATTTTCTTCCTCAAAATAGGCGGGCATTCCCTGCTGTATTACTTCCCCCATTGATTTTACCGCCATTTTGCGCATTGAACAGCCCGAGGCCGAGAGGAGGCATAGAACCGCCGCGGATATTACCGAGCGCCGTCCGGCTTCTCCGGCGAGTTTTTTGAACATTTCAATTTTTTTCATAAATTTAGGCGTTTTCATTATTTTTTCCATTTCCGCCGGCAGACGGAAAGTCCAGTTGTGCGCCCCCGTAGTGCCGGGAAGATTTATCCGGTCTTTCAGATTAAAGACGTCCTGCAGGGAAAATACGGCAAGGCGGGAGTTCGCATTCATAACTTTACCCAAAATTGCGGACTGTGTCCGGCCGGAAAACCTCGGCGCTGTTTTGTCTCCGGATATCATTTCCCAAAGTTTCCTTTTTTCCCGCGCGGTCATTGAATGCCACCATTCGCAAAGCGTGTCCGTGTCGTGCGTGCCGGTGGTCGCCAGCGAAATTTCCGGATAAGAAGCCGGATCGAGGTAGAAATTCCCGGTCTTATCCTTTTCCCAGCGCAGTATCTTGTAGCCGGGTATTTTCAGCTCGGCCAAAGTTTCCCGCACAAAGGGAGGTATTACGCCGAGGTCTTCCGCTACCGGCAGACTTGCGCCCGAAGTTTGCAATACCGCGTCTAAAAATTTTCTGCCGCGCTCCTGCTGGCGCGCGGGGTCCCGTATGTCGAAATCAGGTTTTAAGTTCTTGTCGTACGGTATTATCCATGTCCTGAAAAATCCCACGACATGGTCCAGCCGGAAAAGGTCATAAAGTTTTACGGCTGTCCGGACCCTGTCGGTCCACCATGTGAAATTCGAGGATTCAACCGCGTCCCAGCGGTAGGCGGGAAGCCCCCATCGTTGTCCTTCGCTTGAAAAATCATCAGGCGGCGCTCCTATGGAGCATGACAGATCAAATTCATTCCTTCTGCTCCATACGTCGGCGCTTTCCTGATTCACCATGAAAGGCATATCGCCGAAAAATTTCACTCCTTTTAAAGCCGCTTTTTCCCGCGCTGTTTTCCATTGCCCGTGTATTATCCATTGGAGATATTTGAAAAAAAGAATCTGCTGTTCGTGCGCTGAGGAGAATTGCGCGAGAGCCTGCGCGTCGCGGTTTTTCAGGGGAGACTCCCATTCCGTCCAGCTTTTCCAGCCGTAAAAATCCTTCAGTGTCCGGAATAAGGCATAATCATCGAGCCAATGCCTGTTTTTTTCGATAAAAGAGCGCAGGTCTTGTCCCCTGTCTGAGTTCGTCAGCCTGTGGTTTTTTAAAAAATGCAGGAATGCCGGCCAAAGAACCTTAAATTTTGCCTCGCGCACCGGCGGATATTCTATGGTTCCGGATTCTCTCCAGCCCGACAGCGCGGCGGCGTATTCTTTTGAAGATATTATCGCCGAGGCTTCCGGTGATTGAACCGCGTCTTCCATCGTCCGGACGGAAATATATATCGGGTCTATCGCGAAAGCGCTCAAGGGCGTATAAGGGCAGTTGCTGTCCGGAGGCAGTTCATTTATGGGCAGGATCTGCAGTATTTCAGCCCCCATTTCAGACAGCAGTCCGGCCGCGCTTTCGATGTCCGCTATATCCCCTATCCCCCAGCTTTGTTTTGACCGGAGAGAAAACAAGGGAATAAGCAAACCGGCGTGTCTGCCTTCAAGCAACTGATGGTTCATAAGAATTAACTACGCAGGTTGTTTAGGCTGAAGGCTGAAGACTGTTAGTCTCCGGTTTGTGACTTCAGTTTTATTGTCTTCAGCTTATCTTCCTGGATATTTATATTTTTTCCGCTATCGCTTCTATCGCAATCTTTGCTCCGCGAGGAAGCGCTTTTACTTCTATGGTCGCCCTTGCGGGCGGATTGTTTTTAAATAATTTTCCGTAAATTTCGTTCATCCGGCTGAATTCTCCGAGATTTGTCATGAATACCGTTGTTTTCACGACATTGGTTAAGTTCAGTCCGGTTTCGGCCAGCACCGCCTCAAGACTGAGGAGAACCCTCCGCGTCTGCGTTTGTATGTCGTCTCCGGAAATCTCGCCCGTGGAAGGATCGAGCGGTATCTGTCCCGAAACAAACACAAACCCGGCGCTTTCAACGGCCTGAGAATACGGGCCTATAGCCTTAGGCGCGTTTGCGGAAGCGATTATTTTCATTCGATTATCCTTTCCGTGTCTTTATAAAATGCGCGATTGAGCGGTTATAGGTGCGCTCCGCTTTCTGGTCAAAAAAACATCCCGGAAGTTCGCCGTTGTTCCCGTGATATGTTACGCATTCACAGCATAATCCTTTTCTGGAACACGGTTCGTAAGTGCAGGAGCATTCTTTGAGATTTGACTCTTTTTTGCATTCCATAAGGGTAAGGTCGGCTTCCTCCTGAAAATATGTTTTACTGCCTAATATGTTACAATTAAAAAGCCTTTTTTGTCACGAACTCCGATTAAGGAAAAGCAACAATGTATCTTATACTTGCGGTAGACGATGATCCCGAAGTAATGCGTATTTTAAAAAGTTTTCTTGAAAGCAAAGGCTATATGGTAGAGCAGGCATTCAGCGGAGTGGATGCCTCCGTTAAAGCCGAGCAAATACGGCCTTGTCTTATAATTCTGGATATACTTATGCCGGTGACATACGGCAGTTCGGTGTATGAGAGTCTCCAGCGGGATGAGTCCACGAAAAATATACCGGTAATATTTATGACGGGACTGGATTCCGACACAGCTCACAAGGTTATGCCTTCATCAGGGAATGTGAGGTATATACATAAGCCCGTGGACTGGAAACTCATGGAACAGTATATTCATGAACTTATCGGAGACAGCAGAGGGTAGACGGGAGACGGTAAATGGTAGACGAAAAAAGGGCAACAGAAAAGAAGAGGCGGTAAAAAAGGTTTGTCATACCTTCTGTCCTTCCGTTGTTTTTACCGTCTACCATCTCCCATCTACCGTTTACCCTCCGCTTATAACGCGGTTTCCCCGTCGCTTATTATTTGGCTGTCGGTTTCGAGCTGCAGGCTTTTTTTTATGTAGGGCACGGCTTTATAAAACACCGCGGATGATAAAAGCATCCATATTCCCCCGAGCCTGAGCATTGTCTCTATCCCCGCGGTCTGCGCGATTTTTCCCGCCAAAAGACTTCCTATCGGAGCGAATCCTATGAAACTTAGAGAGAACAGGCTCATGATCCTGCCCCTGAATTCATTTTTTACGAAAGACTGAAGAATGGTATTGCATCCCACCGCCTGCGTGGCCATGCCGAATCCCGCCAGCACCAGAAATCCTCCGGAAAGCCACAGGTTTTTTGAAAGAGACAGAGCCGCGAGGCTTATTCCGAAAAATGCCGATGAAAACAATATCATCGCTGGCAGTCCTTTTATTTTCTTGCGCACCGCCATGCTTATCGCGCCCATGAGAGCGCCCGCGCCCACGCAGGAAAAAAGATATCCCAGCGTGCCCGCTTTTCCTTTGAGCATTTCCGCCGCCACCACGGGCATCAGATTCATCGCGGGCATCGCCACAAGGCTTGTCATGAGCATAAGCACAAGAGGGGCTTTCAGATGAGGCGCGGACATGGAGTATCTTATGCCTTCTTTTATCGAATAAAGGGCGCCCTGTCTTATTTTTTGCGCCGGAGAAACTGTTTGGGCGCGGATAAATAAAAGCACGAATATCACGGGAATATATGTCGCCGCGTTTATAAGAAAACACGGGCCTTCTCCGATGATTCCGAGGACAAGCCCCGCTATGGCGGGTCCTATTATCCTGGCCAGATTAAAGATGGATGAATTAAGCGCTATGGCGTTCGGAAGTTCCGTCCGTCCCACCATATCGACTATGAAGGATTGGCGTATGGGCATGTCGAAAGCGTTGATGGTCCCGGCCAGCATGCTTAAGAAAAATATATGCCGGATATTCACCGCGCCGGTTATTGTCAGAATGCCGAGAATAAGCGCCTGGAGCATAGCCAGAAACTGGGTTGCGGCGAGCGCTTTTCTTTTGTCTGTCCTGTCCGCCAGTGCGCCTCCCGCCAGAGAAAATATGAGCATGGTCGCCTGTCCGGCAAATGAGACCGCTCCCAGCGCGAAAGGCGAAGTAGTAAGACGATAAACCAGCCATCCCTGCACGGTGAACTGTATCCATGTGCCCATGAGGGAAAGGCTTTGGCTTATAAAAAACAGCCTAAAATTCCTGCGGCGCAGAGAACTAAAAATATTTTCCACGCTATTTTCCATTAAGAAGGTAGTTCATGCCTGAACGCGCTTTATCGGCCCCGGGAAGCCGCCAGCGGTCGTAAACGGAAAGGATGTCGTCCGTGAAAATTCTTTTGCTTTTCAGGTCAAGGTTCCGGCTGTAATCCCCGGCAAATCCGAAAGATTTTTTCAGCAGTTTGTTCCTCATCTGCTCTTCAGCGTCGAAATACATTTCTTCAATTACCGGCAGTAAGGATATTTTAAGTTTTTTTCCGGACGCGCGGTCTTGCGCTCCGCCTGTTTTTTTCTCCGCCGGAGATAAATCCCCTTTCTGTTCATAAACGCGGATTTTCCACGGGTTGATCTTGAGCCCGTAGATTTTCATTGAAGAATTCCACAGCATTTCCCTGCCGGCGTTTTTAAGGGATGTAAAAGGGCTGGCGATAAGCTTTAGCATGCCGGGGTAGGAGAGCGGCAGATCCTGAAAATCCCATTTTGCGCTGTATGAGGTTTCAATCCGCGATATGCCGGTTTCTTTTACGAACTGCAGGGAGAATGCTCTGTTATCTCCGGCCGCCGGCTCTGCGGCGCACGTCTGCGGCTGGGCCGAGAGACAGCCGGCAAGGTTTGTGATAAAAATAAATAAAAGAAAAAAATTAAAAACCATTCTTTGTGTAGTTGTCCAGCATCTCTCTCGCCAGCGTTCCTTCGGGATTAAGTTTTAGGGAGGAGTTAAGCGATTCCTTGAATTCCTTTTCCATCGCCGCTGTCTGCCTGCGGCTTGAAGGTTTAAGGGCGTGTATCGCGGACAGGGACGCGGCGCGCAGGGAATACGCCTCGGCAAGCAGACGGGTTCCGGATTGAAAGGGCAGGCAGGGGCTGTTTTCTGAGAAATAGCTTATGGATTCCGAAGACTGGGCATAGGCGGTGTTGAGCAGATTGCGCGCCGAGGATATATCGCCTGCCGCGGCCTGCCGCGCTCCTTCCTGGAAGTTAAGGCTTGCCAGCTGGTGTTTTGCGTCCATGAATCCCGGAACTTCGGAAAGAGCTCCGGCATAAGCGGCGCGCGCCATTGAATACTTTTTTTCCGCCATATGCATGTTTCCGTTCACGGTTGACTGGAAGGCGGTTTTTAAGGCGGGGTCGGAATTTATTTTTTCCGCGGCGAGGCGCGTTTTTTTGATATCCTCAAGCGTTTTGGCGAAGTCCTGCATGGCGATTTCATAATATGACAGGAGCCTGTGTGAAACCGTATTTTTTATGTCGGAATTTAAGGAATGCAATTTTGCCGTTTCCGCAGCCAGGACTTTGATCTTATCGGCCGCGGAAGACAGCTCTTCGGCTTTTTCAAGAACCGAAGCCGCGTCTTTTTTCAGATTCGTCCGGCCCTCCATGTCTATCCACGCGATAAGCTCGCAGTATGCAAAACTCAGAGACAGGCGCGCCGGATATAATCCGTCCCGCAGGCTCAGGTTTGCGGCCGCAGGCTCAAGCGTTTCTATGGTTTCCCGTAGAGACGGGATATCGCCCCTGAGAGAGGAGACGGCCGCAAGCATGGCATAGGCGCTCCAGATGTCCGGCCTTTTTGCGATTACTTTTTTAAGAATATTGGTCTCAAATTCCAGAGCATTTGAAAATCCTGATTTATGCGACGAAAGGCTGAAATCATCCAATTTCTCAAGAGCTTCTTCGGAAGGCCCGTATTTAATGGATTTTTCAAACAGCCGGAAAGTTTTTTGAATATCCCCCGGGGCATTGGATTTTTTTTCAATTATATCTTCCGCCCTGTTCAGGTAATAGCCGCTGATGCCTGATTCTATCCGCGAACAGCCGCAGGCAAGCGTTGAAACGGCCAAAAGCAGGCATGTGTATGCGTTCATATCGGTTGGTAAAAATTATAGCAGATTTTACAGGCGGAGGTGGACGGCGGGGAAAAAGAGAATGATCGGCCGCAAAGACGCGCAAAAAAACTCAAAGTAAAAAAGCAGGCGGCGGCAGCTGTTGTTTTCCGGGAACGGAAAAAGCCGGATGATGGAGGATAGTGTGAATAAAACAGAAAAAGCGACGGGTCGGAATGCGGAGAATTTTTCTGCCTTATGCCGGTTACCATATGCCGTTTATTTTTGGTATTATTGGGGATATAAAATATGACGACGCGGAAATTTAATTACATATTTGCGCTTTGCGTGGCAGGCATGTATCTTGTGCCTTTCGGGATCTTAAGCCGCCATTTCGCGTCCAGAAATCAGGAGCTTCTTAAAAAAGACACTCTTTCTTATCTTGAATCCCGCGCCAAAAATTTATCGGGCGCCGTAAGCAATGCCCTGGAAAACAGCTATTATGCCGTAAGCGGGACGATTAACAGCCGTCAGTTCCTGGATTCGGACTGGAGCAAAAGAAAACTGATGCTGGAGAATGTTCTCAGAGAATCCCCCGGTATTTATCTGCGGTTTGAGCTGATAAATGCCGAAGGCAGGAAGACCGCTTCGGCCGGCAAGGCCGGCGGGCCGGCGGACGAAAAAAAATCCGATTACTCAAAAGATGAAATTTTTACGCAGAGCATGGCCGGCGGCATTTCAATGGGCAGGGTTCTGCAGGGTCAGTCTTCTCCTCCTTCGCTTATTGTGGGAGAATCGCTCTTGCGCGGCGATGAAAAGCGGCCTTTAGGCGTCGTGGTCACATGGATGAGTCTTTCCTGCCTCAATGAAATCGTAAATACGAGCCGCAAAAGTTTTGAAGAGGGCGATGAGGGGATAATAGACGCGGACGGCATGCTTATAGCCGATTCCCGTGGAATTTCCGTGATTTCGCCGGGAGCCGGAATTTCGGAAGAGATATCAGCTCTTATCAGGAAAGCGGAGGATTCCGGACTTGACACGGCGAAGGGCGAAAGCCATGCGAAAAAGGAGAGCGGAAAATTGCTGGCGGCTGTTTCCGCAGTGGAAGGCACGCGGTGGTGGGTTTTTGAGCGGGAGCCCTCTTCGGTGATAAGAGGCTATGCAAGCGTTTTCTGGGCAAGGCGCGTGATAGTGTCGGGAATACTGCTTATATTGGTTTTAAGCGTTATAACGGAAAGATTAGCCGGCGTTATGTTCAGGTCCAAAGGGCCATAAGACAGGGTATCCGCGTAGGACCAAAGTTACTTGCCGAACATTATCCGGTCTGGTATTATGAAGAATAAAGGTAAACGGTAGAAGGTAGACGGTTCATTCTTTCCATAAATCATTGAGAATGGCCTGCCCTCTCCTTAATATTATGACGAGAAGTAATCAGCCTTCATCACGAGCTTTTATCTTTTTTTCACGATCT
The DNA here is from genome assembly GCA_964520045.1 of uncultured Elusimicrobiales bacterium. GTDB lineage: Bacteria > Elusimicrobiota > Elusimicrobia > Elusimicrobiales > CAZFMJ01 > CAZFMJ01. The sequence goes on from CAZFMJ010000023.1 coordinate 13,482, forward strand.
CCAAGTTTCTTAATCCCGTCCATTGTTCTTCGTGCCCTAATTTCCTGCTCCTTCGAAGCCCGTCTGTTTTTGGACGGGCGTAGGAGAGCCCAATCCCGTCTATTATTCTCCCTTCTCCCGTCTACCATCTCCCATTTACCTTCTTTTATAATCTCGTTTTTAGTCGCCGTACATCTGTGCTGTCCGGCGGCGGGTTTCTCGGGGAATTCCGGAGCTGAGGAAATGTGGCAGAATTTTTCCTCTTTATTCGACGCCGCCGCGCCCGTGTCCGGGAAAACGCGCGCCGTCTACGCCGCATCCGGCAAAAAATCCGCCGGCCGATATTCCGCAGGAAGCCGTTCGCAGGCGCAGGAGCTTAAAGAAGTCCTTTCTACCGGCAGATGGCGAAACAGCGGGCCGGATATCGCTCCTTTCGGATTTAACGGAGGCGGGTCTTATACCCAGGCCCAGAGCGCCGGACTTGAAGGTTTTTTCTACACCAAAAAACAGCTTGAACAGCGCTTCGGACAGCAGTGCCTGCTCGGACAGCTGCCTGATTATTTCCGGTATTTGGACGCCCTGCTCTCCGTCTATCCGTGGACGGCTTCTTTCCGTAATGAACTCTGCGCTGTAAGGGACTCGCAGATCTCCGCCGATGAAAAAAACAAAAAACTTAATGCCATGCTTGAGGGATATGTTTCCGTTCTTCAGAAAGAACTGGCAAAGAGCGATTCCGCCGGGTGGGTTAAAAAAGCCCGCATATACGAGCTTTTTCCCAGAGCGTATAATCTGGAAGGCAGAAGGCAGGCCGGCGGATTTTCACCGCCGGCAAAAAAAGACGCGGTTCCCTTTTTTAGGAATTTTCAGGTTTCAGATTTCGACGCTATAAAGCGCATGGGATTTAACGCGGTCTGGCCGATGGGTATTTTTCCGATAGGGGAGCGCCATCAGTGGGGAACGGCCGGCGGATCCCCGTTTTCCATCCGCGATCATTCCACTATAAACCCCGCCTTGGGCACGGAAGATGATTTCCGGAATTTTGTGAGAAACGCCCATATCGCCGGCGTGAAAGTCATAGTTGATTTTGTGGTAAACCATGCTTCCATGGACAGCAGACTTCTGGATGAAAATCCCGATTATTTTATACACATGAAGCCTGCTCCGATGCAGATCGACCCGCCCCCCGGATACTACGAATATCAGCGGCAGGGAAAATGGCTTTGGGTGCATCACGGAGGCTATGAGGTGTTCGGCAGCATCTCCACTTGGAACGATACCGCCCAGATCGATTACAGCAGGCGGGAGACAAGGACAAGGATGACGCAGATACTGAAAAGCTGGGTGGAGCGTTTTGACATAGACGGCTACCGCGTAGACATGGCGCACATAGTGCTCAACGGGCCGTTCGGCAGGAATTGGAAAAAGAAAATGCCTCCCGAAGAATTCCTCGCCTCCATGATACGGGAGGTTAAGTCGCTCAAGCCGTCCGCCGCATTTATCGCCGAGGCGTATTCTAATCAGGACGAGCTTTCAGCCTGCGGCTTTGACGCCATATACAGCAAGTATGAGACACAGAGGCCGGAAGGGCAGACGGGCTGGTATGATTCCTCCGCTAACGGCAATCCCGCGGAACAGGCCAACGGCATAAACAGGGCGGCGTATATGGCATGGCAGAAAGGCGGAGCCGGCTCCGTCAGCTTCATAGGAAATCACGACGAGAAAGCCCCGGAAAGGATCTACGGCGCAAGACTGCCGGCTTGTCTTACCATGACCCTTCTTCTTCCGGGTTCGGTAATGGTATATTCGGGAGCCGAAATAGGCTTTGACGCCGCAAAGCCGTGGGAAGAAAAACCCCTTCCTTTCAGCGTGCCGGTTCAGATAGACTGGAATGCCGGAGATGCCCGCGTCAGAGCGGTTTATAAGGAAAGTTTTGCCGTAGCCAACAGGATACGGGCGGAACTGGGTGATTACGATATAGAGCCTCTTTGGCCCCCGAACGGCCAGAGCTGGGCGGGTTATATTATGAGATCAAAAACCAATCCCGGAGCTATGAAAGCGGTAATAGGCAATATGACATGGCAGGAGACCGGGGCGGTCATATCCGGTCCTTTTAACTTCAGCGGCCGGCTTAGGCCGGGCGAATACCGAATAATAGATTTTTCCAAATGATATTTTCCGCGCTTATTTTCAGTTCCCGCCGTTTATCCCGGTTTTTTTGATGAGTTCTTCCAGCCTGCGTATTTCGCCGCCGATAGCTTTGACCTGTTCGTAATTCTTGTGGATTTCAGGGTCGGAAAGTTTTTCAGCCAGTAAGGCCAGCTGTTTTTTGTGGAAAACTATTTCTTCTGCCTGTTTTTGTAGTTCGCGGTTTTTTTCTATTTCCAGCGCTTTCTGCCTGCGCTTCTCTTTTCTGTCCTGATACGGTTCGGCAGATTTACCGCCGGGGCTCTCCGCGCGGGATTGCCATTCTGATGCCGGCATTTGCGGTGTTTTTCCGCTGTCGCTGCGGTGTTCTTCGGATTCCATGCGCATCTGGCCGCTACGTCTTTCGAAATATTCGTAATTGCCGGGATAGACGGTTATTTTTCCTCCGTCTATATGCACGATATGCGTGGCAAGCGAGTTTATGAAATAAAGGTCATGGCTTATAAAGCATAACGTGCCTTCAAATTCTTTTAATGCGGATACAAGGGCTTCTACGCTTGGCATGTCCAGATGCGTGGTAGGCTCGTCCATAAGCAGAGCGTTCGGAGGGTCAAGCAGAAGTTTTACAAGCGCAAGCCTGCTTTTTTCCCCTCCGCTTAAAACCTTTGTCTTTTTAAATACCGAGTCTCCGGGAAAAAGAAAAGTGCCGAGCACTGTCCTCACCATAAGCTCGGGATTCATTCTTCTGTTGTCAAGCGCTTCCTGCAGAACCGTTTTTTCGGGATTGAGCATGCCTGCTCTATGCTGGGAAAAATAGCCGGTTTTGACGTTAATTCCCGGGATGCGTTCTCCGCTGTCGGGCTCAATGACTCCGGCAAGAAGTTTAAGCAGTGTGGATTTGCCCGCGCCGTTGTGTCCCACAAAAGCCATTTTCCAGCCCCTTTCCAGTTCAAAATTAAGATTCTCATAGACTCTTATCGGCGGCTGCCCCGGCAGGGCGTAGGATTTGTTTAGGTTCTTTAAATTTAACGTCCGCACTCCGGTGCGGGACGGTTGCGGGAACCGTATTTTTACTGTTTTTGATTCGGGAGGAAGCTCTATGATTTCCAGCTTCTCAAGACGTTTCATCATGTTCTGCGCCCTGCTTGCGGAGGACAGCCTTGCACGGTTTCTGCTTATAAATTCTTTCATCTGCTCTATTTCATTCTGCTGCTGTTTCCATTCAGAGACGAGTTTTTCCTTTTCCGCTTCGCGCCTGGCAAGATAATACTCGTAATCCCCATGGTATACTTTAAGTTTATTCCCCTGCACGTCCACTACCGCCCGGCAGACGATATTTATGAATGAGCGGTCGTGAGAGACGATAAAAACGGCCCCGGAATAGGAATACAGGTACTCCTGCAGCCATAAAAGGGAGTCCAGGTCAAGATGATTTGTGGGTTCATCCAAAAGCAGAAGATCCGGTTTTTTCATCAGCAGTTTCGCCAGCGCCGTGCGCATCGCCCAGCCTCCGCTCAGGGTGCTGACCATGCGGGTGAAATCAGTTGTCTTAAAGCCCAGGCCCATAAGCACGCTTTTTGCCTCGGCCACAAGTTTGCCGTCGGAAGCGTCCAGTTCGGAAACGGTTTCTTCAAGCACTGTTTTATCCGAAACGGGCGCGTTTTCCTGCGGAAGATAACCCGGGACGGCGCCTTTGCGGACCTGGATGTGTCCGCTGTCCGGCTCCGTTTCGCCGAGCAGCAGCTTAAACAGCGTTGATTTGCCGGAGCCGTTAGGGCCCACCAGGGCAAAACGCTCTCCGTCGTTTATCTGCAGAGAGGCATCCTCAAAAAGAGTCTGCGTTCCGAACGATTTATGAATGTTTCGTATGGTTATCATGAATTCCGTATAGTATATCAAATTATGTTTTTGGTCCGATTAGGCGATACGGCCGGCAGAGCGGATGAAGGTATTTGGTATAATAAAAACGTAAATTTAGTTCACTGGAGGAACAATGCATAAAAATCAGCCCAAAGGTTTATTCCTTTTATTTTTTGTGGAAATGTGGGAGCGCTTCAGCTACTACGGTATGAGGGCGCTTCTTGTTCTTTACATGACGAAAGCGCTGATGTTCAGCACCGAAAAAGCCGGAAACGTATACGGCTGGTATACGGGGCTTGTTTATCTGACGCCGCTTATAGGCGGTTATCTTGCCGACAGGTATTTGGGAGCGCGCAAATGCGTTCTTATCGGCGGAGTGCTTATGGCGCTGGGGCAGTTTACCCTTGTTATGCCGGCTATGCCGTTTTTTTACGCGGCGCTTGCCATGCTTATAGTAGGCAACGGCTTTTTTAAACCCAATATCTCCACCATAGTAGGCAGTCTTTATGAAAAGAACGATCCGCGCAGGGACGGCGGGTTCACCATCTTTTATATGGGCATAAATCTGGGAGCTTTGCTGTCTCCGCTTGTCTGCGGAACATTAGGCGAGAAAGTGGGCTGGCAGTACGGTTTTGCCACGGCCGGGATAGGCATGGTGGCGGGGCTGTGTCTGTATATGTGGGGACAGAAAAAATATCTTGGAGACGCCTGTATGGTTCCGGCCTCACATACCGCAAAGGCCGGCAATACCGACGGCCCCCTTACAAAAGAGGAAAAACAGAAAATCGCCGTCATATTCATACTTACCTTTTTTGCGATTTTTTTCTGGTCCGCTTTTGAGCAGGCCGGCAGTTCCCTGACCCTTTTTGCCGACAGAAGCACTAACAGGGTTATCCCGTTTCTTAACTGGACGTTTCCCACAAGTTATTTTCAGGCGGTAAATCCCCTGCTTATAATACTGCTCGCTCCTTTGTTTTCAAAGATGTGGACGTTTTTGTCCGAGAAAAAAATAAGTCCGTCCACGCCCCTTAAATTCGTGTACGGGCTTATACTGCTGGGCGCCGGATTTCTGATCATGATAGCCGCGGCGGCCCAGTATAAGCAGTTCGGGGCCGTATCCATATTATGGCTGCTGGGAGTGTATTTCATGCATACGCTCGGAGAGCTGTGTCTGTCTCCCGTGGGCCTTTCCATGGTGACGAAACTGGCTCCGGCCAAATTCGCGTCCCTGCTTATGGGCACATGGTTCCTGTCGTCTTTCGCGGCGAATCTTGTCGGCGGAATATTCGCGGGCAATTATGACGCCATGGATCATGTGCTGTTTTTTATGATACCTGCGGGCACCGCTTTCGGCTCGGCTGTTGTTCTCTTTCTGTTCGTAAAGCCTCTTAAAAAATGGATGGGAAACGTGCAATAATGAGGAAATTACTCCTAGCTATCGCCCTGATACTTTGCGTTTCTTCGGCGGAATGCAAATCCGCTTGTATAAGCGCGGGTACCGCTGAGAATGTGATAGAAAAGCTTTCCCTGCGGTTTCCTGCTGAAACCGGCCGCATCATATCCGGGGTTAAGCAGGCGGGACGGCTGTGGACGGAGAAAGACGGAACGGCGCGGCAGTTTGAGGAATTCTGCCTGAAGCAGTTCGTGCCGGGCAAAGACGCAGGCGAGCTTTTCAGCAGGTTTGAAACCAAAATGGAATATCTGCGCGGCTATTTCACCGCGCTTGAGCGCGAACTCAGCCGCGAACTCAGCCTTGACACAGGGCCGCTTCTTCCCGCGGATACGTTGTTTGCGGCGTATCAGCCGTCCATAAACATATCCGAAGACTTATTCAGGACAAAGCTTGCTTTTGTAATACTGCTTAATTATCCCGTTAAAATTCTTGACGATTATCTAAGGGACGGTCCCAACTGGACAAGGAAGCAGTGGGCTCAGGCAAGGCTTGCGCAGACCGCGGCATTCAGGGTGCCCGTGGAAGCAATGCAGAAAATAACGGATGCCTTGTCATCCGCCGAGGCCTATATGAGCGGTTATGATATTTATATGGACCGCATTGTGGACGACGGCGGAAAACCCATGTTCGCTCCGGGAACGAAGCTTATATCGCACTGGGGATTGAGGGACGAGCTTTCCGGGCTTTATGCGGATTCTTCCGGACTGGCCAAACAGAAGGCTATTTACGCCGTGATGGAAAGGATAATAGATCAGGAAATTCCGCTGGAGGTTATAGCCAGCAGTAAGAGTTTATGGAATCCCGTTTCCAATACTATCGGCGGTAAAAAATCGGAGCGGGAGCCCGACGTCCGCTATAAAAAATGGCTGGATGTGTATCATGCGTATCTCGGTGAGGATGAATACTATCCGGATATGCCGACGTATCCCGACCGGGTTTTTAAAATGCGTATGGAAATACCGCAGGAGCAGATGGAGAAAATGCTTAAATCCGTACTTCAGGCGGATACCGGACGCAAAACCGCGGTTTTGATTGAAAACCGGCTCGGCAGAAAACTCCTGCCGTTTGATATCTGGTACAAAGGTTTTGAGAAGGGGGATTCGATATCCCAGCAGGAACTGGATAAAATTACGGCGCAGCTATATCCGTCCGAGGAATCGTTTCAGAAAGATATTCCTAATATTCTGGTTAAACTGGGTTTTGAAAAAACAACGGCGGATTTTTTGGCGGCAAATATTGAGGTTGACAATGCGCGCGGGGGCGGACATGCCTTGAGCGCGGGTATGCGTTCCGATAGGGCGCATTTGCGGGTAAGAATACCGCAGGGGGGGCTGGATTATCAGAATTTTGCCACTGCCATGCACGAACTGGGGCATTGCGTTGAAGCGGTGTTTACCATTAATAAGGTCGACCATGTTATGCTCCGCGAAATGCCGAATAACGCTTTCTCTGAAAATTTTGCGTTTACTTTTCAGGCAAAGAGCCATGAAATTCTCGGCCTTGCCCCGAGACTGCGCTCGGGACTGCCCTTCGGGACTGCCTCGCAGGACAGCCAGGCCTTTGATATGCATGTTATTGATACTTTCTGGATGACGCGGGAAATAGCCGGAGTGGCTTTAGTTGATATGCAGGCATGGAAATGGCTTTATGAGCATCCCCGCGCTTCGCCCGCTGATTTAAGGAAGGCGGTTGTAAATATCGCAAAGGACGTATGGAACGAGTATTTTGCCCCTATTCTGGGAGTGAAAGATGGTTTGGACAGTTCCATTCTGGCAATATATTCGCACATGATCGATTATCCGCTTTACCTGCCTAATTATCCGCTTGGGTATGTAATCGAATTCCAGCTGGAGGATTATTTCAGAACGCATCCTCTTGCCAAAGAAATGGAACGCATGTGCGGTTTCGGCCGAATCAGCCCCGCCCTCTGGATGAAATACGCCGTGGGGGCTGATATTTCGCCTCAGCCTATGATAGACGCGGCGGAGGCCGCTCTCAAGAAGACGGCAGACGGTAAATGGTAAATGGTGGACGGTAAAAGGAAAAATTTATGCTTTTTGACAGAATGAATGCAGACATGGTCAAGGCGCTTATAGAAAATCTGCCCGCTGAAATAACGGTTATAGACGCCGATGACGAAGTAGTCGGCTGGAACAAGCATGCGACAAGGCTTTTTAAGCGGCCGATGAGCGCTATGGGCATGAATTTCCGCGATTGCCATCCTGAACGGAGCCTTGCCATGGTGGAAAAGATTATAAGTGAAATGAAATTAGGAGCAAGAGACAAGGCCAGATTCTGGATAGATTTAGAAGTTCAAAAGGGAGAGCCCAAACATAAGATTCTGATAGAATTTTACGCCATGCGCGGTGAAAAAGGCAAATATCTCGGCTGTATGGAATTTACGCAGGATATTGAGGAAATACGCGCTCTTGAAGGCCAGAAACGGCTGTTGGACTGATTTTTAACCTGCAGTTGAATTTTCTTCCTTTAACCCGAATAATGCAATTACGCCCCCACCTTTTATCCTCTGCATTATTCGGTTAATGCAGCATGTGGATTATTTCTTAAATTTGCAGGTTCCCTAATGACCCAGAAAAAGCTGGGTCTTTTTTCTTCCGGCCGATAGGTCTTTCCTCCCTTTTTTTGGTTTCTTTTTACAGCTATAGTACTTCCGGAGTGTACAGTTCCGACGAAGGAGAACGTGAACATGAAAACCCTAACGGCATACTTAGCGGTATCGTTATTTTTTGTCCAGATTTCAGCGGCGCGGCAGCCCGCGGTGTATGCGCCGTTTCCTGCAATGAAAGGAGCTGCGGATGTCGGGCCGGATTCCGGGCAGAAGGATTTTGCGTGGAATTTGGGCGGTAAAATCCGCAAATTTGTTTTTCTGCGCGCGGTTCCGGTTTCGGCTGATGAACCGGTCATAATGCAAGCCGGGACTGATAAAGGCAGGCAAACGGTGGATTTGCGGGCAGTATATGAAAAGCAGTTCGATACCATAGAAGGCAGGCGGCTTAACGCGGCTGTCGGTCCTGTTTTAAAGTGCCATGACGGCGGTGAAAACTGCAGAATGGAAGATCGCTATTTTATTTTTATAAAGAATAAAGCGAGCGGAGAACTGCGGGGAATATCATGCGGTAAATTCGGATTCGGCACTTGGCTGTCGGGAGTTGATATAAATTTTTCGGACGGAAGCCGGTATAAATTACAACATGACACAACTAACGGGCCCGGTTTGAACGTATGGATAGAAGGAGAATTCAGCAGAACTTTGGAGGAAATGGGCGATATAGCGCTGGCTAAGGCTTCCAAATTAACGCTTGGCGACAAGAAATTTGCGGTTATATACGGAAAAACTATCACTCAAACATGGGAGCGCCAAATCCAAATACTGGACAGAAAAATTATTATACTTGCGCCCGTTGACCTGACTGATCCGAACGTATTTGCCGTGTATTATGACGAGATATATAAAGCGGGTCCGGGAGGGACGGACCTCGTAAAATTCCTGAATAATCACAACTACGATCATATATTTTCGCGGTATATTTTTAGGATAATGGGCGGTATGCTTGAAGTGTTCGAGAAAGCAAACGGCGGAGCAAAAACAACGGCCATATAATTTCCATGAGCACATGGCCGGTTTGGGGCGGATTCTAACTGCAGGATCCGGGTTTAGGGTATTATTTTTAATTTGTAGCCTGCGGATTCAAGTTCTTTGCGGGCAAATTTCCTTTGGTCTCCCTGTAGTTCCAGCGTTCCGAATTTGACGGTTCCGCCCACCCCGAGCCTTTTCTTGAATTTTTTCAGCAGTTCTTCCTTGCCTTGCGGGTGCATGGGCAGTTTTTCAATCAGGGTAAGGCCGCTTCCTTTGCCTGTTTTCCGGAAGAATATCCGTACAGGTTCGGTTTGCTTTCTTTCCTTATTCGGACCCGCCGGACATTCGCATGGCAGGATATTACAGCGCGGGCAGGTTATCTTTCCATCCGGCCCCGTGGAATAAACTATTCTTGATCCATCGTTCATTTTATATAAATTCTTTGTCTCCGCGTTTGCGCAGGGAATGGTCCAGCACCTTTTTCCTCATGCGCAGGCTTTTGGGGGTGACTTCCACGAATTCGTCGTCTCCCACGTATTCAATGGTCTGCTCAAGGCTCATTGTGCGGTGGGGTGTAAGTATTATTGACATATCCGAAGTGGAGGAGCGCATATTGGTCTGCCTTTTTTCCTTGCATGGATTGACTACAAGGTCATTGTTTCTGCAGTGTTCGCCCACCAATTGACCGGCGTAGACTTCCTCTCCCGGTCCGATAAACATTATTCCGTGGTCCTGAAGGCTGTTCAAGGCATATGCGGCGGTCTGTCCCGGCAGTTTGGCTATGAATACGCCGTTTCTCTGCGGAGGCTGGAATCCGCCGTCAGGCAGATAGCCGTGGAAACTGTGGTGCATGAGGCCGTTTCCTTTTGTAAAAGCCATAAGCTCGGATTTGAATCCTATGAGCGCTTTGGAGGACAGCACGTATTCAAATCGCGCCCGTCCGTCGTGGGATACGGCCATGTCCTTCATCCGCCCTCCGCGTCTTCCGAGACTTTCCATCACGGCGCCCTGAAATTCCGAAGGCACGTCAAGTACCAGATATTCCACGGGCTCTACCGTAATTCTGTTTTCCTCATGAGTTATTACCGCCATTTTTGAGACGCAAAGTTCATACCCTTCCCTGCGCATTGTCTCTATAAGAATTGAAAGATGCAGTTCTCCCCGGCCCGATACCTTAAATCCGCTTTTGCCGGGTATTTCTTCCACTTTCAATCCTACGTTTGTCTGCTGTTCGCGAAAAAGCCTGTCTTTAAGCTGAGCCGCAGTGACGAATTTTCCGTCCCTTCCGGCAAAAGGGCCGTCATTGGCGTAGAATTCCATGGAAAGAGTGGGTTTTTCTATTTCAAGTCCGGGAAGCGTTCCGGGATTTTCAACGCAGGAGACGGTGTCTCCCGCTTCTATCCCCTCAAGGCCGGCTATCGCCACTATATCTCCGGAGCGGGCTTTTTCAAGCGTTACCCGTTCCAGTCCCTTAAATCCCATCAGCTGTATCACTTTTCTTGTGACAGGCAGAAACCCGGGCGAGCCCACGGCTACATTCTGCCCGGCGCAGACTTGTCCCTGAAAAATCCGGCCTATGCCTATCCTGCCGGTGAAATTGCTGTAATCAAGTATCGTCACGAGCATGCGCAGGGGCTCTTCATCTTTCTCGGCGGGGCCCGGCACATGTTTTATTATCGCTTCAAAAAGCGGGGCAAGGCCTGCGCCTTTGACGGCCGCGTCCGCTGATACCCAGCCTTCTCTTCCGCAGGCATACAGCACCGGGAAATCCAGCTGTTTGTCCGTGGCGCCCAGTTCGATAAAAAGCGAGAAGATTTTGTCCAAAGCGGCATGCGGATCGCAGTTGAGCCTGTCGACTTTGTTTATCACCACTATGGGGCACAGTCCCAAGGCCAGCGATTTCTTAAGCACGAAACGGGTCTGCGGCATCGGCCCGTCCATGGCATCCACCAGCAGAAGCGCTCCGTCCACCATCCTGAGTATTCTTTCCACTTCGCTTCCGAAATCCGCATGGCCGGGGGTATCCACTATATGTATGACGGTATCTTTATATTTTATGGAGGTATTTTTTGAAAGTATCGTTATTCCGCGCTCGCGTTCCAGATCGTTTGAATCCATTATGCATTCGCGCACTTCCGAGCCCTTGTCCTTAAATGCTCCGGTCTGGCGCAGCATGGCGTCCACAAGCGTGGTTTTGCCGTGGTCTACGTGCGCGATTATCGCGATATTGCGCAGGTCATGCCTGCGCGTCTGATAATTTTCCATTTGGTTGTTTCCGGGGTAATAGTGCTCTGTAATTGCAATTTCGTCTGAGGAAGACCTGTGACAGTATACTAAATTTTCTTAGGCAGGAATTTGAATGAGACGGCGACTGGGGGGTAGAAGAAGAGTCTCTCGGGTAAAATTTTACGGACAGAGGACATATGGACAAATAGGACTGTTGTTAATTATGCAGCCGCGATATGATGCGCCACATGAACGGCGAAGTATCTTCATGGCGCAGTTTTCCTAAAACGAATAACCATGCCATTATGCCGTAGCTTGCGCTGTTGACGGCCAAACTCCAATACCACGCCTTTTTCACCGGCAGGCTCCAGTTTTTTCCGGTTAAGGCGGAGGTGTAGCTTAATGCTTCGATAAAAACGGTGACGAAATACGCCGCCAAAAATATTTGGCGCATTAAGATTACAGGGTCGGAAGCAGGCGCTATTGCGGCCCATATTTTTCTGAACAGCGGAACGAGGAAAGGCAGAAGGAATGTGCCTATAACAGCCGATATGATATTGGCGCGCGCGCTCATGCTCCAAATGGATTTTTTTAGTTCATGTCTGATGTCTTTGCTTAAAAAATAAAGCAGGAAACCTTCTCCTAATATAAGAGCGGGCATTACGATTATAACGGTGAATCCTCCGAAGCCGGTTGAATAAACGGGCAGATCGGCATTAGCCCAAACAGGCGGGATGCAGATTAATAAAGCTAAAACAGCGCAAAAAAGCATACGGTCCGTATTTTTACCGGAAACTGTTTCCATAATAAAATAGAATTTTGGGGCAAATGAGCCGGTTTGAGCCGTCGGCTGAAAAATAATCTCAAGCCTATCGTATCGTGTATGGTATCCAGAAAATAATACAATAAAACAAGACGGTTGCAAAACATGCGGAAGAAAATCGTGTGAATTAAAAATACTGCGCTTTCCGCCGTAGGTCTTTGGACTGAAAAACCCATAGTCCAAAAGCCTGTCCGCCGATAGGTTCTTCGGCTCATGCAAAAAAACCCCCATTAAGTAGAATATACGCGGTAGTATCGTCACACAAGCCGATAAATGCCCCGGTTATTTGGCGGCTCCGCCTGAGGTTTACGGCGGGGAGTTTCCGGCCATGAACGGGGAATATAATAAAAAAATGAAGAAATTTTACTCAGCGCTTTGGTTGATATTATTCTGCCTGTCTCCGCTGTATTCCTCGGATAAGCAGAATATTCTCGAGTCTTACGGACTGCGGCCGTCCGACGCCGTCATTGAAATCCCGGCGCCGGCATATCCGCTGAATGAATTTCCCGGGGCGGGATATAATCCGGGCTTTACCTACACGCAAAAGGCGCAATACGGCGGTTCCGGTTTTTCAGGCGTTCCGGATTGTTTTTTTACCGAGGAGACCAAGGTTTCCGAAGTGATATCCGGCGTTCTTGATAATACGAATTATACGCTGGACGTGGCGCTTTACAATCTACAAATCCCGGTTTTGTCTCAGAAGATCCTGGATGCCAGGGACCGCGGGGTTAAAGTGCGCGTGATAATAGACTATGACCATGTGTATCCGGAGATTGGCAAAGAAATAAAATTTTTGATAGACAACGGCGTGGATTTAAAGCTTATAAAAGGCATCGGCGGCTCCGGCTCAATGCATAATAAATACGCCGTTTTCGACGGCGCCGCTTTGCAGACCGGGTCCGCCAATTGGTCTCTTTCCGCTGAGAACGCGAGTTTTGAAAATATGATGTTCGTGTATGACAAAGATATCATAGAAGGATTTCAGAAAAATTTTGAGTGGCTTTGGACTTACGCAAGTCCGGCGAATGCGCGGTATGAAAAACCCGCCATGCTCGCGCCTGCTCCCGCGGATCCCGGCCCTTCGGTGGAGTTGAACGGAGAAATATTTCCCAAATACATATTTTCGCCCAACGGCGGCACGCAGGATATGATAGTAAAGGCCATAGATTCAGCCATGACGGAAGTCGACGCGGCCATGTTCACTTTTACTTCCGAGCCGATTTTCAACGCCCTGAAGCGCGCCTCGGCGCGCGGGATCAACGTCAAGCTTATGGTTCACGCCGGGCAGAAATTCCCCTTCATGGCGGACGCGCTGAGAAGCGGGTTGGGCCTTAAGCTGGCAAAAGGCCGGGTGGAAAAAGGGCTCATGCACAACAAATATGTGGTCATCGACAATAAATTCCTTGCGAACGGGTCTTTTAACTGGACAAAGACCGCTGAAATCTATAATTTCGAAAATACCATTTTCACCGTCAACCCGGTTTATGTCGCCCCGTACAAAGCCGAATTTGAAAAGCTTTATTCCAAAGCATACCGGCCCAAAAAAATAATGTCGATTGACGGACGGATAAATTGAATTCAACTCAAAAAGCTGTTCGGGGCAGTATCTTTTGTATCTTGTAAATTAACGGAGCGTGCATGCGTATGATAAAAATATTTAACCGGATACGCAACACAGCTGGTTTAATAATGATTTCGGTTTTGGTTCTCTGTAATGCCGGGATAAAAACCGTTGACGGTTTCGTCGGTGAATCCCCCTTTCCCCAAACAGCTCCGCGCGTCAAACCGCAGGGCGAAAGCCTGAATGCGAATAAATTACAGCCTTACAATGCGGCGGTTTCCTATAATAAAACCGCGCATTCCGGCATAGGGCTTTTATCTTTTCAAACCTATGATTTTAAGACGCTTTATAAAAGTTTAGGCTATCATAAGCCCGGCTATTTTGGCGCAAGTTCTGATGAAATCTACGCTCTGCGAATTTATGCAACCAAAGAAGAAGCCTACTACAAAGAAATTAATGATTACCTGCGCTTTTATCCGAAAAATTATGACTGGTATGGGACGTCTCCTGAAGAGGCTGAAGTCATTGTGGGTAATATGGATCGTTTTTTCTTGAGAGTTCCGGTTCTTCCCGCAGACCTGATATTATTTAGAGGCATATCTCTAAAATTCCGATCAAATAAGGGCTATGAAATCAATGAGGAATTTACCGAGAAAGCTTATGTTTCAACGTCGAGTTCCTTTAAAATCGCAAAATACTTTGCAATTGAAAAAGACGATGATGAGAGCGGCGATTCCCGAAAGGCTGTTTTGGCGTTCTATAATAATCGTCCCGGAGAAAAAGGGATACTGGTAGACCAGGAAGAGGACGAAATTATCTTAAAGCGTGGAATAAAATTCAGGATAATGGCGAAAAAAGAGACCGGAGAAAAATACGATTTTTATCTTATGCAGATATGTTCAGCGTCCTGCGAAACTTTTTTAAGAGATGATGTCCGCTATTTCTGGGACAATTTTAACCGCGACAATATATATTAACCTGAAAACTGCAGTTGAAACATGTTTATCGTATCAAAAAGCTGAATTTTTTTATGTATCCCCCTCTCCTCCTCCTACGCTTCGCCAATGGAGGGCTTCGGAGAGACAGGCTTCCCTCTCCCCGAATCGGACTATTTTTGCTATTTTTTTAAGTGAAAGCTTAAGTAAAGAAAGTCGGAAATAGATGCTATCTGGCGGGTTCAGGGACTGGAGGTTCGGCCTGAAGCGTCAGGACGGGAGGGGCGGCGGTTGAAAATATCAGGTCGGGCGGAACTTCGTCCATATCTTTCTCCACTTCATCGGGCAGGTATCCCGAGGCGCGCATGCGCGATAGGATGTTGCTTCGCCGCCGTATCAGCCCCCTGCTGGTGCTGTTCACTTTCCACCTTGCCGGGCTCGGCATGATTGAGGCAAGAGCTATCGCTTCTTCCGGGTTGATTTCGGACGCGGGTTTTCCGAAATATGCCCGGCCGGCCGCCTCCGCGCCGAATATCCCCTTGCCCCACTCCGCGATATTGAGATAAAGTTCGAGGATGCGCCGTTTGCCCAGATGTTTTTCCAGCATTACGGCGATAATCATCTCCTTTATCTTGCGCAAAGGGTTCTTGGAAGGGGAGAGATAGAGATTGCGCGCTACCTGCTGGGTTATGGTGCTTCCGCCGTAGGCGAACCGTCTTTTTCGGATGTTCGTTTCTATGGCTATACGGAACTGCTCCCAGTCTATCCCTTTGTGGCGGTAAAACGTGTCGTCTTCTGCGATAACCACGGCATGCCGAAGGTGCTCCGATATGTCGTCCATGCCGACCCATGACATCTGCTTTACGAACTTTTTGCCGGCTTTGCGCGCCTGTTTTGCCCTTAGCAGAGTGTATGCGGTTTCCCTGGGATTCTGCTTCTTGTATATCCTCACATCCGGAAGCCAAAGCAGATAGGCAAGCGGGCACAGGACGGCCAGACCGATGAAGGCAAGCAGAGCATTTCTTTTTGTTAAAAACATAGCCTATTATAGCGGTAGGCCGGGTGTTTTGGCAAATATAGGAAGAGGAAGGGGGGGGCGACTCGCCTTGCCGGCAAACCCGTATGACCGCGCATAAATTCTTTATATATGCGACCCATGATTTGTTATAATTTTCGAGATAGAGGCGCGGCAAAAATTTCCATGGCTATCTGCATCCCGAAGCCTGGAAAATCACCGCTTCAAAAAAAAGGAGTTTTTATGATCACAAGCCCTGAACTTCTGCGGAGCAAAATGAGCAAGACCGGTTATGAAAAACTTACCGCCCTGAAAAACGAAAAGGTCATGGCTTTTGTCGGCGAATTCGCCCGCCGCTGCAACCCGAAATCAATTTATGTCTGCGGCGACAGCGCCAATGACGAGGCTTATATCAGGAAAACCGCGCTTGAAAAAGGCGAGGAGCATCCCATGACGCTGAAAGGCCAGACCATACATTGGGACGGGTACGGCGACCAGGGCAGGGATAAGGCCGCCACCCGCTATCTTGTGTCGGGGGAAAATCTTGGAAAAATGAAATCCCTGAATTCTCTGCCCTATGAGGCCGGGCATAAAGAGATCATGGATATAGCCGAAAATATTATGGAAGGCAAAGATGCGGTGGTCAAATTCTTTGCGGAAGGCCCGGCGCAAAGCCCCTTTACCGTGCCCTGCGTGCAGTTTACGGATTCCTTTTATGTAGCCCACTCTGAATCTATACTTTACCGCCCGGCATACGCGCATTTCCTTAATATGAAAGAAGGGGAAAAGGACGATTTCTTCCGTTTCATACACTCCGCCGGCAGGCTTGACGGCCGGGGCTGTTCGGTTGATCTGGACAAGCGCCGCGTCTACATCGATACGCAGAACAATATCGTTTACTCCATGAATAATCAATATGCAGGGAACTCCGTGGGGCTCAAAAAACATTCCATGCGTCTGGCTATAAACAAAGCCGGCCGCGAAGGCTGGCTCTGCGAGCATATGTTCCTTATGGCGGCGCAGAACCCGGGAAAAAACCGCAGTACCTATTTCGCCGGCGCGTATCCGTCGGCCTGCGGCAAAACTTCCACGGCCATGATCCCGGGCGAAAAAATAGTGGGAGACGATATCGTGTATTTCCGCAGTATCAAGGGCGAGTTTCGGGGCGTAAATGTCGAACAGGGCATATTCGGCATCATCAAGGATGTTAATGCGGAGGACGACCCGGTAATCTTCAAGAACCTTATGCTGGATCAGGAGACCATTTTTTCAAATATTCTACAGGGGCCGGACAAAAAGCCTTACTGGCTGGGCTGCGGCATGAAAACCCCGGACGAGGGGATCAACCATCACGGAGTCTGGAAAAAAGGGGACAGGGATGAAAAGGGCGTTGAAATTCCCCTTGCTCACGCGAATGCCCGCTACACGATACGGCTGGATTATCTGGATAATTTCGACAAAGAAGGTTTTGAGGCTAAAGAAGGCATAAAAGTGCAGGGCATCCTGTACGGGGGACGCGACAGCGATATAACTGTTCCCGTAGAGGAGTCCGCCTCATGGCGGGACGGCATTCTTCTCAAGGCCTGCACCGTGGAATCCGAAACCACCAGCGCGACGATAGGCAAGGAAGGCGTAAGAACGCCGTCGCCGATGGCCAATCTGGATTTTGTGTCCTATCCGCTCGGAGAATACGTGATGAATAATATAAACTTCGTCAAAGGCATGAAGGAAACACCGCTGATATTCAGCGCCAACTATTTTATGAAGAGCGCCGAAGGCCGGTTTATGACCGGCAAACTCGCGAAAAAAGTATGGCTGCACTGGGCGGAGGGCAGGATACACGGAGAATATGAAGCGTATGATACCCCGACAGGCAGGATCCCGCGCTACTCTGATATTAAAAGATTGTTCAAAGAACTGCTGAACGAGGATTTCAGCGAAGCGGATTACAAATACCTCTTCACCTTCCGCTGCGGCAAATGGCTGGAGAAACTGGACAGGACCGCGGCTTTCTTCCGAAAAATGGATCCGTCCACCCCGGCTGAAATTTTCGCCTTCTGGGATGCGGCAAAACGCAATATCGCGGATGCCGCGGCTAAATACGGCGCCGAGATCCTCCCCGGTTCTTACATATCCTGATTTCCTTAAATGCGATGGGTCTAACAGCCCGTATCGCATGGGTCCTAATGCCCATGCATAATGCGGCTTCATCCGTAATACTATTATTGAGGGCGGATATATGAAACTATTGTATGGATTCGTTGCGGCGGCATGGGTTTTGATCTTGGCGGTCATTTGCGCCGGCGCGCAGAACCGCCTTCCGTATATTGAAGCCGAAGATATAATTTATAACGCCGAAGCGGTGCGGGAAGTGGAATGCGGCATGGTTCAGCCGGCTAGTCTCTCTTCACAAAGATGCGCTGAGAAATCCAAAGAAGCCGGGAATATTTCATCCCTTGCCGATGCTATGAAACTTGCAAAAAAAATAATGGACAAATCGGCCCTTTCCTGCAGGCGTTCCGACGGTCAACTGGCCGACAAGCTTGCTCATGCGAACCAAATGCTTAATTCTGAGGCGGTTAAAGCCGCCGGAGGTCTGGGAGAATTTTTTGGATGCACCATAGACGGGTGGCTGGCTAATGCGACTGGAAAAAGTCCGCCCGCAGCTTTCGTATACAACAGTATTTTAGGGCGCGGGACGATTTATCTCTGCGGGGCTTTCCTGAAGGATCAGACGGTTGAAACTGTCGCCGAGGTGCTTATTCATGAGGCGGTGCATCTGACAGGCGACTACAATGAGTGTTCTACCAGTCATGCTACCGGCCATGCTATGGCGAAAGCCGGATATACCCCAGCCAACACCACCTATTGGGCGGAATGCGGATTTACAATTAACGATTTTGTGCGCCGATAACATGGTTATCGCATCCCAGTTTCTCCTCATACATCGCGAAATATTACTTATGCAGCTTGCCATAAATAAAGCGGAATAAATTGGCAGGTATACCATCATTTTTATAACATTTGGGGAATATCAATGACTACAATCATTCGGGCTTTGGTGACGGTGGAACACAAGCAGGCTTACCGCATTTATTTGGACGGGAAAGAGCTTTCGGCGCAGGTAACCGGTAAATTTATGGATGGGGCGGTATCAAGGCTGGATTTCCCCGTGGTGGGGGACTATGTCTCGGTAACTTTGCATGATAACGGCGAAAAGGCCGTAATTCATGAAGTCCTGCCGCGCAAATCCATTCTGCTTAGAAAAGAGGTCTGGACGGGGAAGGACGCCCAGCCTCTGGCCGCGAATATAGACAAGGTGTTTATTATCATGGGGCTGGACAATAATTATAACATTGCCAGACTTGAGCGCATGCTGGTCGCCGCATGGGACAGCAATGCGATACCGGCGGTGATACTTACAAAAAAGGACCTTTGCGCCGAAGCCGATTTTCAGAAAAAAACAGCCGCCGCCGCGCTGGCCGCTCCCGGCGTAGACATAGTCGGCATTTCCGCTCTTTCCGGCGACGGGATCGGGGCGGTTGAAAAAATGCTGGACGGCGGGATTTCCTGCTGTTTCATCGGTTCATCAGGAGCCGGAAAAAGCACCCTGCTGAACCGGCTCTGCGGTTTTGAGGCGGCGAAGACTCAGGAGGTCAGGGAAAATGACAGCCGCGGCAGGCATACCACCTCAACCCGGCAGTTGTATTTTCTGCCGGGCGGGGCGCGGATAATTGATACACCCGGCATAAGGGAGTTCTGTCTTGAATACGCAGATGGTCTGGAAGTTTCTTTCCCTGATATCGAAGAACTGGCGGCGCGATGCAGGTTTAAAGACTGTTCTCACGATTCGGAACCGGAATGCGCCGTAAAAGCGGCTGTTGAGGGGGGGATATTATCTTCTTCCCGCCTGAAAAATTATCAGAAGATGCGGAAGGAAATGCGCCGGTCTGAAATCAATGATGATCTTAAAAAACGGATATTTGCGAAGCGGAAGTTTAAAACTTTTTCAAAGAAATGCCGCGATGTAAGCGCCGTAAGGCGCAAACTGCGCGGCGGATAAGAAAAAGAGATAGTTCGGATTTAAAGCTGCCCGAATGGCCCATGCGGATATAGGTCAAAAGGTATTTCAAATTTAGACGTTTCGGCCCATGCAAGAAAATTGCGGTTTAGTTAAAATAGTGGTTGTCCCATTATTGGGGAAGTAGGGCGATTTTCGGACGCGGGGGACAGGAAGCGTGTTCCCGACCTTAAACGTAAAAGGAAAAGTCATGTTAAAACATTTCATGTCAGGGCTTGTCGTAATATTCTGCGCGATGCTTGCTGTACAGGTTCCGGCCTATGCGCAGCAGGATTCAATAGCCAAAGACGCGGTGGTTGTTGCCAGGCGTTTAGGGCTCAGTCAGATGACGATAAAAATAACACAAGCGGAAGTTGACGGGCAAATGCGCCGGTTTGAAAATAAAATATTTTTTCCACACGCATTTAGAAACGCTTTTGAACTGGTAATCAGCAATGATAACTATGACAAAGGCCCTTTCGCCGCCGCGTTCGCGCAAACTCAAGACGTTGACCAGGCATATAGTCTATTACTGCGGATGCTGAACATGGACTCTACTGAAGTCAGCCTTTCCTCAAAGTCTGATGTGGACGGGCTTTATCTTGACAGGCATTGGACCTTCACGCTTACCGTCCCTCTGCTTTCTCCCAAAACTTTCTATATTTTTATAGACAGGCTGGCGCGGGATCCGGCAATTCTAGTTGAATATCCCTAAAACGCCGCTAACCCTAAAACTGCATTGGCCCTCACCTTTTATCCCCTCTCCTCTCCCTCGGGGAGAGGATAAAAGGTGAGGGCGTAATTGCATTTTTCAGGTTAGTAGTGTTCACGGAGTCCTTAACATCGCGGTTTTTTTATGGCACAATATCCTGTCTCAGGCAAAGGGATCAGCCGTGAAAAACAAATTCTTACTGATTTTCAGCGCCGGATTTATCCTTGTTTGCGCTCCTTCGGTCTATGCCGCCGCGGACTTTGACATGAACGGCTCGGCCTCCGGGGAACTATCCGCCGTCCTGACGGACATTCCGCCCGTTCCGGCTCCTTCAAAAGAAACCTCTTCCCAAAAAGAATGGACAGTGATGCTTTTCATGAACGGCAAAAGCAACGTGGAGCCGTTCGCTGTGCGGGATATGAACCGGCTGGAGACGGTCGGCTCCAGCGATAAGGTCAATGTTGTGGTTGAGCTTGGAAGGATGAGCGGCCAGAGCAATGACACTGATGCGGACGGAAACTGGACAGGTTCGCGGCGGTATCTGGCGGTAAAAGACGCCGACGCGGAAAAAATCACCTCTCCTGTTTTAATGGAAATTCCCGAAATCGACATGGGGGACTGGCGCCGGGCGGCTGATTTCGTCAAATGGGCGAAAGCCCAATATCCCGCAAGACGATACCTGCTCATAATCTGGGACCACGGCTGGGGATGGATAGATCCCAAAAAAGGGTCGGACATTATCCGCGCTAAATCCATATCCCATGATTTTGAAACCGGCAATTATATAAAGACCTCGGAACTCGCGGATATCTTCAGGTCGGCCGGCGGAGTGGATGTCTACGCCAGCATGGCGTGCTTCATGCAGATGGCGGAAGTGGCGTGGGAAATAAGGGATTACGCCGGGGTCATAGTCGGCTCGGAAGAAGTGATACAGCTGCCGTCGTTTAACTTTGAAGGATTTTTGTCGGCTCTGGAAGCCGATCCCTCAGCCGGGGCCGAGCAGGCAGGCATCTATATGGTCGACACCTTTAAGGAGCTCTACGCCCGACCCGATATAGAGGATGGGCTTAACCGGGCGAAATACGGCGTTCAGCTTTCGGCTATCCGCGCGGGCAGGCTCGGGGCGCTGGCCGGAAAGCTTGACGAGTGGACGGCGCTTGTCGCCGACATGGACGACAGAAAGGCCGTGCTTGCGGCCAAAGAAGGGGTTCTCCGCATGGAGATCGGCGACGAAATCACCGACCCGCTGAAGAAAATTTCCTTTTACGGCGACTTGTCTCACTTCATAGAATTAGTGGGGGCGAATGCTTCGGCCCGGGGCGCGGACGGGGTCAGGCGGAAAGGCGCGGAAATCATGAGGTTTATAGCCGGCGACCTTGTCATACGCAACGCTTTCGTGGGAAAGGACAGGACAGGCAAGGATTATTCAAACGCGCGCGGACTGGCCGTGCATATCCCCGGCGAACCCGGGACTCTCATAGAACACGAAAACAGCTATTCGGACCTTTTATTCGCCAAAAGCACTTCCTGGGGCGGTTTTACGGAGTATCTTAGTTCAGTGACGGCCGTGGATCCATAACGGCGGAGAAAAAAACTTATGCTGGAAAATATCAACGCGTTTCTTGAAAAAGCCGGCTCCGCGGTCTGGGGAGCTCCGCTGATAATACTCCTGTTCGGGACGCACCTTTACCTTACGTTCAGGCTCGGCCTTATACAGCGGTATCTGCCCAAAGCAATTAAGCTCTCTTTCAGCCGCAAGAACGAAGGGGAGGGGGATATCTCTCATTTCGGCGCCCTCATGACGGCGCTTGCCGCCACCATAGGGACCGGGAACATAGTAGGGGTGGCGACGGCGGTCGCGGCCGGAGGGCCCGGCGCGGTGCTATGGATGTGGCTTACCGGAGTATTCGGCATCGCCACCAAATACGCCGAAGCTCTGCTTTCTGTGAAATACCGGGTGGCGCTTCCCTCGGGAGAGTTCGCCGGCGGGCCGATGTATGTGCTGGAAAGAGGGCTCAACGCGAGATGGCTGGGAATGATCTTCGCGTTTTTGACCGCGATAGCGGCTTTCGGGATCGGCAATATGGTGCAGGCGAATTCCATCTCGCAGATGCTTCACGGTTCCTTCGGTTTTCCCGCATGGCTAAGCGGGGCGGTGATGACGGGGCTGACGGCGTTCGTCATTCTGGGGGGGATAAAGTCCATAGCCCGATTCTGCGAAAAGCTGGTGCCGGTCATGGCGGTGATTTATGTTCTGGGCTGCGGGCTGATACTCCTGCTGAACTTTGAAAAGCTGCCGGGTACTATAGCCCTGATAATTTCGTCGGCGTTCAGCGGTCAGGCCGCCGTGGGCGGGTTTATGGGCGCTGGAATAAAAGAGGCCATGCGTTTCGGCATAGCCCGCGGGCTGTTTTCAAATGAATCGGGGCTGGGGTCCGCTCCCATAGTGGCCGCGGCCGCCCGGACCAGGAATCCGGTAAGGCAGGCTTTGGTCTCCTCCACAGGCACTTTCTGGGATACAGTGGTGGTCTGCCTTATAACCGGGCTTGTGGTGGTGTCCGCCGGCGACTGGCAGAACGGGCTTAAAGGGGCCGCTCTTACCAAAAGCGCGTTTTCGCATATTCCCTATATCGGTCCGGCTGTGCTTAGCTTCGGGCTTCTTACCTTTGTGTTCTCCACCATAATAGGCTGGGAATACTACGGGGAGAAGGCGGCCGAATATCTTTTGGGGGTAAGGGCGGTAAAACCTTACAGGCTTCTTTGGATAGCGGCGGTGATGGCCGGTTCGGTGGCGGCCTTGCCAGCCGTATGGAACTTCGCCGATATTTTCAACGGCCTTATGGCCGTGCCCAACCTCATATCTTTGCTCCTGCTGGCGCCTGTCGCGGCGGCGGAAACCAAAAAATACATCAACGAACCCGATTGACCTAAATCAGGGGACACACCATAACTATTCTTTTATACGTCACAAAATAGTCCGGAGGATTGTTTATGAAAAAGAGCGAATGTTTGGATTCTCTCGTTAGTGAATATAGATCTCTTCTTAGCGGAAGTTTATCCAAAGACAACCAGAATGGGTATAATGAAAAAAATATTATTAAGCATTTGACGAAATCAGCAGATTGGACCACTCATGGAGCAAGCGAAATATTAGGACTGGCAAATAACTATGGCGCGTTCGTTCTGCGTAACGCTTTGGCGCTTGCCGTAGCGCTTGGAAAGGAAGACGGCGATTTGGGATTATAAGACGGCATATTGAGTTGAGATTATGGAAACAAACACCTGCGCATGGAGCGGGTCGGTAAACAGTTTTCTGGCTGCCGCTGATACTGAAATAATTGCTTCACTTACTCGGTTTTTGCGCCAAACCGACAGCCCCCAATTGTTTGCATGGGATCGCTCCATTAAAGCCTTGAAGGATGGATTGACCGATTGCCTGCCGGAAGCCGGAGATTGCGGGCTGGTTCTGGAGTATGACTATCCGCGAAGCGGGGGGAGACGTCCTGATTTGATTTTTTTAAACAATGGCACAGTTTTGGTTATTGAATTTAAAAACCGCGTCATTCCTGAGTCAGCGGATTTTGATCAGGTTCTGGGTTATGCGCGGGATCTAAACGAATATCATTCGGCAAGTGCGGAAAAAACTTTAATTCCGATATTAGTCCCAATAGGTTTTCGGGATGCTCCATATGAATTAGCGGGGGTCAAAGTCGTGGGGCCAAAAGGGCTCGCGGGTATTATACGGGAGGCCGCGCGGAAAAAACGCGATGGTCCGCCTGATGTGGAATATTGGGTGTCGTCGAAATGCGAACCCCTGCCTGCGCTCATTGAAGCCGCAAAACTTATTTTTGAGAAAAAGCCGCTTCCCAGGATAAAACAGGCTGAATCCGCCAAAATACCGGAAACTGTAGCCCGCGTTGAGATTATAGCGAACCAAATAATAAAGGAAAAAAATCGGGCTTTAATTTTAATAACCGGCGTTCCCGGAGCCGGAAAGACTTTGGTGGGATTGCAGTGCGCGCACACTCGGCATATATCGGCTCCAACGCTTTTCCTTTCCGGCAACGGCCCCTTGGTAAACGTTCTTCAGCATGAATTGAATTCAAGGGTTATGGTTCTGCCCATGAAAACCTTTCTGCATGACGCATGGGTAAAGCAAAAAATAAATCCGATCAGGGAACGGGTGCTGATTTTCGATGAGGCGCAGCGCGCATGGGATAGAGACCGCGTTTTTGAAAAACACAGAGGCGCTTTGGAAGATTCAGAAGCCTCACTGCTTTTATCTCTTGCCGATCGCGGTGAAGAAGGGTTGGTTGTGGTAGCTTTGATTGGCGAGGGGCAGGAAATACACGCAGGAGAGGAATCCGGCATCGGGGTATGGGTAGAGGCAATAAAAAAAAGTTTGGGGTGGAAAGTTTTCGGCCCTGAGCATTTGGCGGTAGAATTTACAAAAAACAATATCCCCTTTTCTACCGAATCTCTTTTTCATCTGACGGCTTCGCTTCGCAGTATGCGGGCGATAGAGACGTCCCAATGGGCGTCATCGGTTTTACAGGGGGCTGTAAAAGAGGCGAATCAGCTTGCCGATAAAATAAAACTGAAAGGGTTCACCTTGCGCATAACGCGGGATCTGGACGCAGGCCGGCAATATGTCAAGGATAGGATGGGCGGGCGCAGACATAAACGTTGCGGGATAATCGTTTCGTCTAAGTTCAGAAAATGCGCCGAATATGGAGTAGAGGCTGTACGCAATGACTACTACTATTACGGACAGTGGTACGGTGATGACGAATCTTGTCCACATTCCGGCTCCCGCATGGAAAAAGCTGTGTCTGAATTCGGCTGTCAGGGGTTGGAATTAGACCTGCCTCTGCTTTGCTGGGGGCCGGACCTGCGCTGGGAGGAAAAAGGCTGGGTTCCCTTTGTGGGAAAGCCCCGATTGGTCAAGGACCCGCATAAACTTCGTTTCAATGCATACAGGGTTCTTCTTACGCGCGGGCGGGAAGGGCTTGTTATCTATGTGCCTAAAATGCCGGAACTGGATTCAACGTATGCCGCGCTTCTGCGGTTTGGATTAGCGCCGATTTAGGCTTTTGGAAGATTTGTCGTGCAGAAAAGTGGCCATTCCGGCGGGTTATTAAGATATTAAGAACCGTCCCCGATCAGTCCCCGATCACCACGGTAAACAACGCGGGATAAATCGGAATGGCGTCCATGGGACGTTCCCATTGCGGATTTTAAGGATGGAAACCTATTCTTTCTTTCGGTTTTTCAGGAGGAGCCATCAACTGCCGGATAGCTTCAAATATGGATTGAATCTGTTCGTCGTGATGCGCAATTTTGTTTTCTAACAGCTCAAGCTTTTTGGCTAATTCTTTATGTAGAGACAACGTTTCCCGCAGTTTAACAAAAGCCCGCATTATGGCTATGTTGACCTGCACTGCCCGCTTGCTGTTAAGAATGCCGGATAACATCGCGACACCTTGTTCTGTAAAAACAAATGACAAGTATCTTTCGCCACCCCAACTTGAGGCGCCAATTTGGCACCTCAAGTTTTTTAATTCCTGCGTTGATAACTGAAACATAAAATCTTCAGGGAAACGGTCGATATTTCGTCTAACTGCCCGCTTAAGAACCTTTGTCTCCACTCCGTAAAGTTCGGCAAGATCACGGTCCAGCATTACTTTGTGGCCGCGTATCAGATAAATCTTGTGCTCAATATGTCCCATCGGAACGAGAGATTTCATGGTATTCGGTTTTCTACCTCTGCTTCAGTCGTGTTATAAATATATTATACGAAAAATCTTGAAATCTTTTGACAAAAAGTCTGCCTTCCCAAAAAATCAGAATCCGGAATCCGGGGACATCATACCTATTATTTAATACGTCACAAAATATTCTGATAAATACAATTGCCGGTAAATGAAGCGGGATAAATCGGTATGGTTCCCCGGATTCCGGAAAGCTTAATCTAAATCTTTGTGATTGCCGGGACTGTTGAGAGGAGCTTCTCGTATTCAGCGGGGAATTTGGATTTTAAAAGGCAAAGGCCCTTTTTAAGGCCGGAAAGCCAACTCTTACCGCGCTTCCTTACGTCCTCAAAAGCGAACAGCATGTCGCCCGGTCTGTCTTCCGTCAGTACCGCAAAAATACCGGCAGCCTGGGCTATGTCTTTTTCCGACTTGGCATGCATAGTGACGCTTCTTTCATGGCTGATTATGAGTTTGTGGAAAGCGTACCGCGCCGGATTGGGGATGTTCACCAGTATCCCCTCGCCGTTTACCACTGCGCCCTTCTCAAAGCCTTCCAGCAGATAAGAGAGGAAACGAAGCGGCTGAGCAGATGTGTTTAAGCTTGCGACGAATACCGGTCTTTCGGATTCTCCGGCTGCCGGAGTTAATATGTCCACCCTTAGCGTGCTTCCGCGGACTTTGAAAGATGTAGAGGGATTCTTCGGGTTAAGCGCAGGGACAGGTAAAAAGCCGAGCTTCAGTTTTTCGAGCGTGTCTGGAACATCAGGTTTAATATCAGGGACGGCAATGTCTATGTGTTTTGAAGCTGCGATATCGATATCGTGCGTCTTTACATGAGTTTCCCAATGTACACCCAGCATGTTGCCTATAACTGTAAATGCATGTGTGCCGACCAAGACGCTGTTTAGCCTGAAAATACCGCTATCCGCCAGGGATTTTATAACTCTGGCCGTGGAGGAGTCCGCGGTTGTTGCTCCGCCGGCTTTAATCTGGGCGCAAAGCTTCCTGACGTGTTCAATGTCCGGCTTTAACAGGTTTTTTTCTTCCTTAAATTTCCCTGCCATCTTGTCCAAGGCGGGGCTTTTTCGTCCTATATAGGCCTGGCGCGAGACGCCGTTAAGGTCCGAATACTGGAAATAATAGTAGGACTCGCCCTTTACCTCTTTTGTGGTAAAGCAGCCTTTCAGATTGCCTATGGAGCGCCGGGCCTCAATATCCGCGAGCTGTTCCAGCAATTCCGCATACAGCGTTTGCGTTTCAGGGGATAATCTTCTCATATCCGGTTATACGTAGGTTACAACAATTCAGCGTATAACTGCAAGAGGCAGTCTGCCGAAAAACGTGTTTTTGCCGTCAAGGTTAAACCGAGGTCCGACGGCCGAATTTGTTCCTGACTGTTCCGGACTTCATAGTATTCCCGCCGGCGGCCGGAACTTGAGCGCGGATGTCTTCAAATCTGGGGACAGCATACCTATTTTTTTATACCATGGAACATGCCGATAAGTTAATTCCAGTAAATAACGCGGGATAAATCGGTATGGTGTCCCCGGATTTGGATCCAGGGCAGGGCAAGAAATATATTTTACCGTCTTTGCGAAGCGAGAAACTCCGGAGAGATGAGAGAGTCGAGCGGTTTGCTACCCTGTGAGCCGTGAGACAACCGTAAAACGGGAGATTTTTTTGATTTTTGGAATCCCCCA
>CAZFMJ010000024.1:0-39879 GCA_964520045.1 uncultured Elusimicrobiales bacterium
CATTTTTCCGACGAGATTTCAAATCAAAAATCTTTTTTCAGTGAGCCCTATTTAAAGAACTTTTTTCGATTTATAAATGCCGAACAGGGGGGAACTTCAGCCTAGCCGTCTCGCTGTTTGCCACTATGTTTTTAGATCATGGATTTTATTTCCGGCGAGTCGGTGGCGAAGAAAAATCTAATGACAAAGCCTGCGGGATTGCGGGATTTAAAACGGGAGGCTGTGTTTTTTAATATTTCAATAAGAACTTCAAAAGCGGTTTTATCTGAATTAAAAAGCAGTTCCGGTTTTGTGAATACAATTATACATCCTTTTCCGCCGGTTTTTGTATCTATGCCCATCATACATTCTTCAAAGGCGTCCCAGTTGTGTCCGAAATAAGGCGGAAATTCCAACGCTCCGGCAAATTCAGAAAGCAGGCTTTGTTTGTCGCGGATATTATTCCCATCCAGCAGTATAAAAGCGAATTCCAGTTTTTTGGCGGTTTCCGAAATATAGCTTAAAGCGGATGTCTCCGGGCTGATGCAGGCTGTCGGGGATGCGTTTAGAATATCAATATCGTTCATTTTGGAGGAAAAAATTACGGCAGGACCGTCAATTGTATAAAACTGCGGTAATGGTCAAGAGTATAATAAAGTTCATCGCCCGCTCCTGTCACCAGACGTTCGGGGCCGCGCGTGCCGTATGACGGAGGCACTGTATAGCGTTTACCCCCGATGGTTATGTAATCCGGGGCGTTGGGATTTTCCCGTTTGGGAAGCAGTGTGTATTCCTTGTAGTAGCCGTTGTCATGTTTTGGAAGAAGATTCTCTCTGTTGCCGAATGTGGTGCCGTCTTGAGGGAACTGCAGGGGCCTTCCGTTATATATGTCGTCTATTATTTTTAAAATCAGCTTTTCTCTGGGTTTGTCCCCGAATTCCGGCAAAAGAGCGGCGCCGGGCTGTATCAGCCGTTGTTCGGAACTTGTTAAATCGTTTGGTCGGGGTGCGTCAGGGATATTGATTGCGGTTAACCCGCGGCTCAGAGGTATTGCCGCGGGAAAAACATAAATATCCTCAAGAGATGAAACCGACGGGTTCGGGCCGATTTGGGCGGTTGCCTGCGTTGAGAGAAGAAAATTAGAGAGCAGGAGCCAGAGACTGGTTTTTAAGGTCAGGCCAGCGGTACTGCGTAAGAGACTCAGCGATTTTCCAGCTGATTTTAGCATACCGTATAATTAACTTAAAACAGTATATCTGTTTTTAAACTATAATGCAAATTTAATTTTTAGGGTTTAATTTTTAGGGTTTAGAGTTTAGGGTTTGGCGGCAGACCGCTAATACAGCGTGCGGAATTTTATGGTTCCGGGCACGGCCTGCAGGGAGGCGGCTGCGGTTTTGTCGTATTTGGAGCGGATATCGGTGATGACATAGCCGATATCATCGTTGGTTTTGAGATACTGGCCTTCTATGTTTATCTTTTTTTCGGCAAAAACGGCGTTTATCTGCGACAGCATCCCCGGCACGTTTTTATGTATATGCAGAAACCGGTGGGAATTTTTCAGCTCCGGCAGTTTTAACTGCGGGAAATTGACGCTGTAAAGAGTGTCGCCTGAATTGATGTAGCCCGTGATTTTTTCGCATACAAATCCGGCGATGTTCTCAAGAGCTTCGCGCGTGCTTCCGCCTATATGGGGCGTGAGCAGGGCGTTTTGAAATCTCGCGAGCGGCGAGGAAAATCTGTCTCCGTTATTTTTCGGCTCTTTTGGAAAAACGTCCACGGCGCAGCCGCGCAGTTTTCCGCTTTTCAGGACCGCGGCAAGGTCCTTTAGATTTACCACGTTTCCCCTGCTTAAATTCAGAAAGAAGCTTTCGTCTTTCATGAGGCGGAACTCTTTGTCTCCGATGAGATTGATATTCCCCTGATTGCCGTCTACGTGCACGGTGATGATATCGGATTTCTTGAGAACCTCTGCCATTGAGCCGCATTTTTTCGCGTTGCCCAGAGACAGTTTGTCCAGCACGTCGAAAAACAGCACTTTCATGCCGAGAGATTCGGCCAGCGCAGAGACCTGGCTTCCTATATTGCCGTAGCCTATTATGCCCAGTTTTTTTCCGCGCGCTTCAAAAGCCGAGCTTCCCGTTTTATCCCAAATGCCCTGATGAAGTTTTTCGTTTTTTTGCGGAATGCCGCGCAAAAGCATTATTATTTCCCCGATGACCAGCTCGGCCACGCTTCTTGTATTGCTGTAAGGGGCGTTAAAAACGGCTATGCCTCTTTTGGTGCAGGCCGCAAGGTCTATGTTGTTTGTGCCGACGCAGAATGCCCCGGCCGTTATAAGTTTTTTGGCATTAGAGAGAACCGCATCGCTTATTATCGTGCGGGATCGTATCCCCAGCACATGCGCGTCTTGTATGCGGACGGCAAGTTCATTCTCATCCATGGCGCAGTTTGAGGATTCCACTGAGAATCCCTCTTCTTTAAATCTGAGCGCGGCCTGCGGATTTATATTTTCAAGAAGGAGTATTTTTATCCTGTTTTTGGGATAGGACACTGACATGGGAAGCTTGTTTAGATATAGAAATTCGTCAAAGCTCGGCACTATATGGTCGGCCTTGCTTACCGTTGATTCGCGCTTTATGTTTTCCGTGAAAGCGAAAAATTTAGCCGAGACCGAAGCCGATTTCATTTCATAGTCCGTATAGCCGTCCCCGAGTATGCAGATATCGCCCTTAAGATTAAGGGCTTTGAGTTGTTTTGCTTTGCCTTTTTCCTGCGTGAGCAGATTGCGCCTGTCCGCGCCTATTATGAAGCCGCCGGCGCCGAAGCGGAAGGTGTTGGCGTAAATGTTTTCTTCCGGCACGCCGAACGGTTTAAGTATGGGAACTATATATTCCCTGAATCCGCCGGATATTATGTAGATATTTTTGCCGTAGAGCCGGAAAAATTTCCTATTGCGCAGGAAAGATTTTGAAATTTTTTTCCGCAGTTTTTTTATGAGGAGAGAAACATGCTGCCTGTTTGCCTTAAAGAGGGCCATGCGCCGGTCTAAAGATTCGGGAAAGGAAATTTTTCCATCCATCCCGGCGCAGGTAAGGGATTTTATCTCTTTAAGCTTGGCTTCCCTGTCAGGCCTGCTTTTAAGGGCTATTTCCGCCAATTCATCCAGAGCTTCCACCTGCGTTATGGTTCCGTCAAAATCAATTATGAAATATTTTTCCACGTTTTTCGCCGGTTATTGAAAAAAGTATATCTTGGCCATATATTTATAATCAAGGGGCGGATCTTCAGTAATTGAAATTATTTTTGAGCCGATATATTCCATTCCATAGGTCTCCAGAAATTTTCTATGCTCCTGTATTTTGCGCTCGATATCGCTTTGTGTCTTTGCAAACTTCGCTATGGCGCCTATGCCGCTGCCTATGTAGACCATCAGGAATGATCCGGGTTTTTGGATGATTTTTATGTTAGTCTTTTCAAGCATGTCGAAATCTATGTCCATCTGGGGAGCCAGTATTCTTGCCTGTATTTCCCTGTAGGTATTCTGAACCGGTTTCGTCAGATAGTACAGGTAATATGTCGGAGGCATAACGTCTTTTACATCCGCTATATACGCGGCGATAACCGCGAGTCCGGAATCTTTCATCTTTCCCGAAATCATCGCCATGTTTTCTTTAAGCAGCGTTTCATTCTTCGGCGGGAACTGCCGCGAGTCGGCTATGAACGATCTTAGTATTCTGCCGTCCGCTGATCGATAACTGATGGTGTATGCTCCGCCTTCAAATGTTATGCCGGTGATTTTTATTCCGGCTTCCGCCAGAACTTTTTTCCACACAGCGGCCGCGGCTTTAAATTCTTCCGCGGTGTCCGCAAAGCCCATGAGCTTATTATTCCCGCAGTTCGGGAGTAAATGTAGACCGGTTATTTTCTCCGGGTTATATAGGGCGGAAAAACCGCCGTAGGCGCGGTCTGCGGGCGAAGGTATGGCTGCGGGCGCGTTCTTTATATTAACCGCGCGTATTTCCGAAATTTTAACGTCGCGCAGTTCGCCGCAGAAGCCTGAATTAAAAACAGAAAATACTACGACAGCTGAAAACAAAAAATTCCGCATTTAAGCCTCCCGAACAGTATGATTTCAACAGACTCATTATATCAGCTTGGGCAGCGGTTGACAATGAGCCCTTGGTTTATTGGCAAACCCGCAATCCTTTATGTTACACTAGATGCGGACGGATAATTAAAACAAAAGGAGAATAAATATTATGAGTATGATGTCGCTTGTGATGATAGCGGTTATAGTGTTGTTTACGTGCATTAAGATTCTTAACGAATACGAACGGGGAGTCATCCTTACTCTTGGAAGATTTACCGGCGTTAAAGGCCCCGGCCTGATATTTCTTATCCCCGGAGTCCAGCAGATGTTCAGGATGAGTACAAGAGTGGTTGTGCTGGATGTTCCGCCGCAGGATGTTATAACGCGCGACAATATATCCGTAAAAGTGAATGCGGTCGTGTATTTCAGGGTGGTAAATCCGCAGGCGGCAGTGCTTAATGTGGAAAACTACATGTATGCCACAAGCCAGCTTGCGCAGACGACCCTCAGAAGCGTGCTTGGCCAGCAGGAGCTTGACGACCTTCTTGCCAACAGGGACAAGATAAACAAAAACCTGCAGGAGATACTTGACCTGCACGCCGAGCCCTGGGGCATAAAGATTTCCAGCGTAGAGGTCAAGAATGTCGATATCGCGCAGGAAATGCAGAGGGCTATAGCAAAACAGGCGGAAGCGGAAAGAGAGCGCCGGGCCAAAGTTATACATGCCGACGGAGAATTTCAGGCGTCCCAGAAACTGGCCGATGCCGCCGTTATTATAGGCAAAGCGCCGGCGGCAATACAGCTCAGGTATCTGCAGACTCTTACGGAAATTGCCACGGAGAAAAACTCCACCATTATATTTCCCGTGCCGATAGACTTGATAAATATGTTCATGAAGAAGCAGAATCCGGAGAATTAAATCTGAAGACTGTTAGTCTCCAGATTTAGGTCGCCAAGTCACCAGTTCCCAGTCACCAGTTTGGTGATTTTTTAATGCTTTCTTCAGGCTATTTTGCTGCGGCGGGGAAATTAATTTAAATTTCTCCGCCGCTGTGTTTATGAACGGAATTTATATCCATATCCCGTTTTGCTCCGGGAAATGCTATTACTGCGGTTTCACGTCTTTTCCCGGCCGCAAAAATAGATACGCCGAGTATGTTAAAGCGCTGTCTGAAGAGATGCGTTTTTTCCGCGGATACGGCGCCGACACGCTTTATCTCGGAGGAGGAACTCCCACCGAACTGCCCGCGGGCCTTATCGATGAAATCCTGTCCGCTGTCGAGAAAAATTTCAGGTCCGTGCGCGGGTTCCGGGAGTCCTGCGTAGAGGCAAATCCGGAAAGTCTTTCCGGCGACAAAATAGAGGTTTTGCGCGGATTCGGCATAAGCAGGATAAGCCTCGGGCTTCAGTGCGTTCAGGACGGGCTTCTTAAGAGTCTGGGAAGAAGGCATTCATTCGCGGATTTCGAGCGTGTTTTCAGGGCTTTGCGTTCGGCCGGCTTTTTAAACATAAATGTAGATCTTATGACCGCTTTTCCCGGGCAGACAATGGAAGATTTTAAGGAAAGCCTGAGCTATGCGTGCTCGATAGGAGCGGATAATATTTCTTTTTACAGTCTTCAAGTGGAGGAAAAAACGGTTTTTTATAAACGCGGGGTACAATCCGATGGCGACGCGGCGCGCTCTATGTTTGACTGGGCGGCGGACAAGCTTTCTTCCGGCGGATACGCGCATTATGAAATTTCCAATTTCGCAAAACCCGGCAAGGAATCCCAGCATAATCTGATTTACTGGGACGGAGGGGAATATCTGGGGCTGGGGTGCGGGGCTTCCGGCTATGTAAATGGGGAAAGAAAAACGAATCCATGCGGGCTTGACGAGTATATGAAACCGCTTCTTGAAGGCAGACTGCCGGAACCGGCGGTCGTCGAGCGGCTCGCAGGCAAGGAAAAACTCGGGGAAACAATTTTGCTGGGATTAAGAAAGATCAGGGGCATTGAAGTGGGGCGCGATATGGAGCGCGAATTCGGCCGCGAATTCGCAAAATTAAAAGAAGCGGGGCTTATTGAATTTGACGGCAAAAAGGCCCGGCTTACCAAAGAAGGCATATATCTCGGCAATATCGTTTTCCGGGAATTCGTCCCCCCGTTTGAATAAGAGGCGCTTGCAAGGGGAATAATATGACCAACCAGCAGCATGTGAGTTTTTTAAAGGTTTTGCTATTCTCATTTTTTGTGTTCCTCGGCGGCTGTGCTGATCGGCCGAAATTTTCAGTGGAGACGGTACCTGAATATAACGCGCTCTTCTATAGAGAAAACGGCTGGACCGGTGCCGATATAGCTTTTTCGGTTCCCCTGACGGATAATAAAACACTTTGGCTTTTCGGCGACACATGGATAGGCAAAATACGCGCGGGAAAGCACGTCGACTCTGCTATGGTTAACAATACTATCGCTATTCAGGAAGGGAAAGACCCTGTTAATGCTAATTTGGAATTTTATTACCCTGTAAACCATGGAAAGCCCTCTCCATTTATAACTCCGTTGGCGGGCAAAGGATTTTTCTGGCTCGATCATGGAGGAATCGTCACAAAAAAGGGGTTATTCCTGTTTATGAATAGGGTAATTAAACCGCTTGGGAATGGTTCTGTCTGGGATTTTAAATCTGTGGGGTTGACCATGGCCTGCATACGAAATCCTGAAGACCACCCTTCACAATGGCGAATCATTCAGCGTAATATCCCGTGGACAAGATTCTCGCCAAATGGCAATGAGATTATATTCGGGCAGCCTCTTTTGAAGGCTGACGGCATGATATATATTTATGGGCTGGAGGTGGATGTTAAAGCGCGCAATCGCTACTTAGTACTGGCGCGTGTGAAGGATGACCGTCTTGAAGATTTCAACGACTGGGCATTTTACTTTAACGGAAAATGGCAGGCTGATTTTACAAAGGCTTCGCGCCTTGCTGACCGTTTTGGCGCCGAACTCTCAGTATCCTATCAGCCGGCCATCCATAAATATGTGGCCGTTTATACGGAACTTGGGCTCTCCAAAAACATAATGATCAGGTTTGCACCCGCTCCCGAAGGTCCATGGAGCAAGCCGCATGTCGTTTATGTGTGCCCTGAGATGGACTGGAGCAGGGATTACTTCTGCTATGCGGCGAAGGGGCACCCTGAACTGTCGGTCCGTGAAGACGAGCTTTTAATCACTTACGCCTGCAATGCGAATGATTTCTGGAAGATGGCTTCGGATGCCAGGATTTATTGGCCCAAATTTCTGAGAGTCAGGTTCCAGAACTGAACCAAATTCCCCCAAAAAAGTTCTATGTCAATTTTGATGAAATCCCAATTTTATTTATCCTCTTTAGCCAAGGCTGCTGGAGGATTCGGTTCGGAAATCCCATGCTTTAGCGCGGCGGGCTTCATTTGTAGAAAAGCCTTTTATTTGATTAAATTGTATAACTGCTCAGTTTGTTTAGGCTGGTAGTTGTTTCAGTCGGTTCAGCCTGCAATATGCGCCATGAAAATATTCTTTACTGACCATGCTAAACTTCGCATGAAAGAACGCAATATCACCATTGATGATATTTGCGAAGCCTTGCAGAATCAGGAAATAAAAATGCCGGCCAATTTGGGAGCTTTTAAAATTTACAGCAGCATCAGGAAAGGTAAAATTTGTGTTGTTTATGTTGAAAAAATGATAGATATTTTCAAGATAATTTCCGCATGGTGGAGATAACTTATGAGCATATTGAGATTTGCAATAGCCCAAATTATATATGTTGATTATGACAATGAGGCAGACAGCGCGTACATAAAACTCCGGGAAGGAAAAGTTTACCGAAGCAAGGATATTACAGATGATAAAAAAAATACTGCTACGCTTATTTTGGATTTTGACAGCAGAAATCATTTGCTGGGCGTAGAACTAATTGGCGTCAGTGAATTTCAAAAAAAGCAAAGCAGTAACATTTTTGCCGAATTATCAGCACGCTATCATACTCCTATGCTTAAACATATCAACACAACGGCGTTGGCAAATTTATATTCATGATTTTGCAAATCCCTGCTTAAAAAAAATTAGATATTGAGAAACGTCTGTTCCCCAGCACTTTTATGATCCCAAGCGTTTATGAACCCAAGCCGGTTGAATCCGAATGGGCGCGGTTATGGCAGGAAAACGGGCTTTTTCTTGCAAAAGTGCCCGAAGACAAGAACAAAAAATCTTTTGTCATAGTTATCCCGCCTCCCAATATAACAGGCGCTCTTCATATGGGACATGCCCTGAATAATACTCTGCAGGATGTGCTTATCCGCTGGAAGAAGATGAGCGGCTATGAGGCGTATTGGGCGCCGGGCACCGACCATGGCGGCATAGCCACCCAGAATGTGATGGAAAAAATTCTTAAATCCGAAAAAAAACGCAAGGAAGATCTGGGCAGGGAAAAATTTCTGGAGCGCATGCTGCTGTGGCGCAAAGAATGCGGGGGCACGATACTTGAACAGCTTAAGAGGCTGGGCTGCGCTTTGGATTTCAGCGCGGAAAACGTGCGTTTTACCATGGATGAGACGCGCGCAAAAGCTGTTTTTGAAGAATTTAAGCGTTTGCAGGAAAAGGGACTGATATACAGGGGAGAGCGTATGATAAACTGGTGCGTAAGGTGCGGCACCGCTCTTTCCGATATTGAAGTTGAGCATGAGGAGTCGCATTCCAAACTCTGGCATATACATTATCCGCTTGAGGACGGAGGCAGGGGAATAGTTGTGGCGACGACCCGGCCCGAGACCATGCTGGGCGATACCGCAGTGGCTGTTAATCCTTCCGATTCCAGGTATAAAGGCATTGTGGGCAGAAAAGTCAGGCTTCCGCTTGCGGACAGGTTAATACCGGTTGTGGCTGACGATGCGATAGACGCATCTTTCGGCACCGGCGGCCTTAAGGTGACGCCCGGCCATGATCCCGTGGATTTTGAAATAGGTCGGAGGCATAATCTGCCTTCCATGCAGGTTATTTCTTTTGAAGGCAGGATGATAAATTCCCCCGCCAAATACGAGGGGAAAGATCGCGCTTTGTGCCGGCATGAAATAATCGAGGATTTGAAGGCGGGAGGGTATCTTGAAAAGGAAGAGCCGTACAAGCATGCCGTAGGCATATGCTACAGGTGCAGTCAGCATATAGAGCCGCTTGTGTCGGAGCAGTGGTTTGTTAAAATGGACAGCCTTGCAAAGAAGGCTCTGCAGTCTTCGCTGGACGGAAAGATAAAATTCCATCCTGAATCATGGGAAAAGCCGTATCTGGACTGGCTTAAAAATATTCAGGATTGGTGCATATCAAGGCAAATCTGGTGGGGGCACAGGGTTCCCGTATGGTACTGCCCGAAATGCTCCGGTTCCGGCTTAATATTCGCGGGAACAGGCACAGGCAAAGAACTTAAAAGGGTTTCATTCAAACAGGGAGCAAAACCTGCTGTTTTCGGCTCAAAGCCGGGTAAGTGTTCAGAGTGCGGCTGTGAGGATTTGGTGCAGGATCCCGATGTCCTCGACACATGGTTTTCTTCGGCTTTGTGGCCTTTTTCAGTGTTCGGCTGGCCGGAAAAAACAAAGGAATTGGCTTATTATTATCCCACGTCCGTGCTTGTCACCGGCTACGAGATACTGTATCTATGGGTGGCAAGAATGGTTATGATGGGCATTGAGTTTTTAGGGCAGGAGCCGTTCAGGGATGTCTATCTGCACGGGATAGTGCGCGACAGGCAAGGCAAGAAAATGTCCAAGTCTTTGGGCAATGTCGTAGACCCGCTGAAGCTTATGGATAAATACGGAACGGACGCCGTGCGGTTCGCTCTTGTGTATCAGGCGGTTCCGGGGCGCGATATCCAGTTCGGAGAAGAGTCTATAACAGGGGCAAGGAATTTTTGCAACAAGATATACAACGCGGCAAGATTTATGCTGATGAATCTTCCCGAAAAAGGCGGAGCCCCCGAGATACCGCAAAAACTGCCCGAACTTTGCGACAGATGGATACTGCACAGATATTCACGGGCTGTAAAAGAGGCGCTGGATGCTTTTGAGGAATTTGACGCGGCGCGGGCGCTGTCGTCGCTTTATAAATTTCTATGGGACGACTATTGCGATTGGTATGTGGAACTGTCAAAACCCAGACTGCAGTCGCAGGATAAAGAAACCGTTCTCGCGGTGCTGTCTCATGTCCTGTCCGGAACTCTTAAAGCCCTTCATCCGTTCATGCCTTATATAACCGAAGAGCTTTCCCGGCAGATAAAAAAATCAGCAGGTTCGAAAGAGGAGTTTCTGATGCGGGAAAAATTTCCTTCTCCGGAGGGTAAATATCAGGACAGCGCGGCTGAGGCTGAAATGGAAGCGGTTATGGGAATTGTTTCGGCTGTTCGCGCGGTGCGTTCGCAATTTGCCGTTCCGCCGGCGCAGCCGGTAACTGCCGTGATTTCTTCGTCTTCCGCCGAGACTGTTTCTATGATCCGGAAAAATGCGGGATATATATCGCAGCTTTCCAGAGCGGTTAAGCTGGATATCGGAGCCGAAATCGTCAAGCCTCCGCATTGCGCTACCGCGGTGTTCAAAGACGCCGTTATATACGTTCCGCTTGAGGGACTTATAGATATTGCCAAAGAGCGCTCAAGGCTTGAAAGAGAGTCGGAAAAAATATCAGCGGGTCTGCGTCAGTGGGAGGAAAAGCTTTCCGACTCCGAATTTCTGCGGTATGCGCCTGAAACTGAAGTGAGCAAGATACGCAAACGCAGGGACGAGTTTGCTCTTGGTTTGAAGCAGCTGCAAACCGCTTTGAGGGATTTATGAATTTTAGAAGATGGATAAGGAAAGACAGGGAGGATTATTTTTTGACCGGGGTTATCGCCGCAAGCATGATAGCCAGCCTGCTGTCGGCTTACTGGCATATCGCGGACCGCGTCAAAAAAATGCCTTCCAAAAGCATGGTGTCGAAGGAAGTGTTTACCGGCGGGGCGCCGGTGAAAGAAGTGAAGGGATTGAATCCGTATTTTTATAAGGCGCCTGCGGGCCGCAAAGGAGCAAAAAAGAAGGGGTATTACAGCATTGACAGGGTGGCTCCTCCGAGCGTGCCCAAACCGGTGATTCCGGAACCGGAGAAAGCGGTCAAAAAATGAAGAATAATCGGTTTATATTGTTATCGGTTTTTTTCTGCGCGGCGGTTTTATCGGCCGGCAAAACTGCGGTTTGGGCGCAGGGAGAGCCTGTCTCTGAATCATCGTTTATGAGGGGAGTTCCCGGAGGGACCAGGACTTTTTTTGCTTCCGAGGCGGATGCCGTCACAGGCTCAGATATCGCGGATACGCAGGAAATGTACCAATCTGTGGATGATGTAGTGGAGGGCACCATACTATTCAGAAAGGACAGATGGAAAGCATGGGTTTTGCGCATGTCCGTTCTGCTGTTTATCGATATCATGCTTTTGGTCCTTATCCGGTTTTTACCTAAAAAGACAGAATTGGATATCCTGCCGTGTTATTTCATTTCAGGGGTCAGTTTCGTGTTGTCGCTG
This sequence comes from uncultured Elusimicrobiales bacterium, assembly GCA_964520045.1. Taxonomy (GTDB): domain Bacteria; phylum Elusimicrobiota; class Elusimicrobia; order Elusimicrobiales; family CAZFMJ01; genus CAZFMJ01. The sequence goes on from CAZFMJ010000024.1 coordinate 11,628, forward strand.
TGGCTTGTTATGGGCGGATTTCTTATTTCAAGATGGGTTGTTTCTCCGGCTATAATAATATTCTCCGCCGGAATTACCATGTTGTTTGCTTCATGGCATTGGTTTGTCTGGGTTAAGGATAAAGACACTGAATTGAGCGCGAAAATGCAGGAGCTCATAAAAGCCGCGAAAGAAATAATTCACGAAGACGGCAGGCTGACGATGCTTTCCGGAGCCCCCGGGGAACTTTCCGAAATAGATTTCTGCCGTTGAATTCCCTACCCTTCTTTGTAACTATGCAACAACAATAAATAGAACGCAGATGACGCAGCCCCATTCTTTCCTTGAAAAGCTTTGAGAATGGGACCGTCCCAAACTCACTGCTCATGAGGATAGTTTGGGGCAGCGTCATCAGCGTTCCATTTTTTAATAGCTGAGTAATTATCCTTCTTTGATGTTTGATTTTTTTTCTTCAGCCAGTTTTTCGTAGTATTGCGACAGGTTTTCCCGGTTGAGCGCCGTTTTGTAGATTTTAGAAAACGGGAAAGTCATCAATCCCCGCGGCAGTTTCATCGACCAGAGGCCGTTGTCCCCGTCCGTATTAAACCAGTCCGCGTGAAATTCCTTTTTAAGCGTTTCGCAAAGCATGTGTCCGTATATCCTCAATAAACGCCAGCCGTCGGGAAATATAGGCAGGTTTTGCCGGAATTTGGATTTTATGGCGGCCTCCATCTTCGGAATTCCCGATTTATCACAGCTGATGTCTTTGGTTTCTTCCAGAGCCGGCAGCAGGAGCAGTATCCTCCGGTGTTCGGTGTTCGTGTCGAATAATTTATGCGGAGAGCTTTGTATCTTATTGATCGCCGCCGCCGGGCCGGATACCGGCTTTGACTGCGGTTTTGTCAATTCGGATTCGAGATATTCTATGTATCCGGTGATCCACCCGGGCTCAGGCGGGGATTCCGTGCGCAGAAAGTGCCAGCACTTTTCAATCGGAAAAGTGCTGAGCCCGGATTTTTCAAAGGTCATATTCCATGTCCATGCGTCCTGATCCTGAAACTGCTGGAGTTTTCCGCCGTGCCTCTGCTCAAGATAAAAACAGATAAATGCCGCCGAGTTGAGCACTAATTGGAGGGAATGAACAGGGTTATGCCGCGATTTGAGGAATGTTAGTCTTAACATTTTTTCAACTTCGCGTATGCCGTCTATATCAAAACGTATGTTTTTGCCTGTTTCTTCTTTAACAGCCGCGGCCATGGCCCAAGCCCGCGTCATAAAGTCTCCCGCCGTTGTTTTGGGAGTAAGAGATCGGACGGTTTCCAGCGCGGATTGAAATTGTATGACCGCCGGTTTTTCGGGGGGCGCGCCGCCGATTTGTGTTTTGATCTCTTCGGTTTGTTTCGGCGCAGCGGCGGGCGCGGATGCGCCCATATTTTCTACTTTAATTTCTTCCGGCTCAAGAGGATAAGACTGAGGCTGAACCGGAGGTCTTATTATAAAGGGTTTCCGCGGACGCGGTTTTACAAATTCAAAATTGACGGCAGGCAGTTCATTGCTTGGCGAAAGCGGGGCAGCCGAGTCTGTTGGGGTATTCGATGACTCGCAGTCCCGCGCAGGCGGGGCAGCCGAGTCTGTTGGGGTATTCGATGACTCGCAGTCCCGCGAAAGCGGGGCGGATTCCTTAGCTTCAGAAGAAGAGACTGTCCCGCGGAGCGGGGCAGACGAATGCTCGGGCTCGCTTGAAATATCTTCGGAGGCATTAACTATGTCCGGGGTTTTAGTTTTGAGTATCGGCTGCAGCATTGCTATGATTCCGCCAGCGAGTTCCGGCTCCGCCAGATAGATTTTTTTACATAGCTGGGCCGCATCATCCATTTTGCCGAGCTTAATAAGCGAAAGGGTCAGGTTCACCTGCGCGGGCATGGACGGACACATCGCGGCAGATTTGCGGTAAAAAGTCTCGGCAGTCTGCCAATCCGCAAGTTTTGAATATATCGTGCCCAAATGGAAATTGGAAAGTGTTTTTGTCAGGCCGTCGCCAAGCGATGCTTCGTTGAGATGAGAGACCGCTTCTTTCAGGATTTTGGGATCATTATCCTTTATGCCGATATTGCGCATAAGTATTCCAAGCCCCAGATGCGCCTCATGTTTGTATACGGCATGGTTAAGCAGATGCTTAAAATCCGCTCCGGCTGAAATATAGGAGCCAGCCTCCATATTTATCCATGCCGTTTCCAGCGCTATGGCGGACAGGGCATCGTCTTCTCCAGCTCTATATCCTTTCGCGGTTTCCAGCCATATGGCGGCTTGCTTTAAATTTCCGGCCTTTCGGTTAAGCAGGGACATAAGCAGGCAAGTCTGCGTGGTTTTGGGGTTGACGGCGAAATATGCCCTCATTATTTCGTCCGTTTTTTCATAAAGGCGCAAAAATATCAGTGTTTTTACCAGAAAGAACTTATGCTGTTTATAATGCGGCTGATCCGGAACAAAAGACAGGCAGTAATGCGCCGAATGCGCCATTCCCGATTTGTATTGGATAAGAGACTGGCTGACGGGGTCGTCCGGTTTTTTGCCGCCGAGCCCAAGAAATCCCGCGAGACTGGACCATTCAACCCTGTCAAGCCTGCGCGAGAAGCCGGCGGATTTACCCGCGGGATTTGCCGGGTTGAAAACCAATCCCGTGAACCTGCGCGTTTCAAAAAGCTCTTTGAGCAGAGTAGAAGCCGGGGCGTCATGGCTCTCTCCGGGACAAAGCCGTTTATCGGAATACAGACACGCAAAATTTTTCGAGTCAAAACTCAGAGGTTTTGCTGATAAAAATCCTTTTGGAACATTGGGGGCGGATTCAACGCGCAATGAAACGGAGCGAAGCTCCGAAAGAGGCGCCCACATTTCCTCAAAAGAAGCCTCTTTTGAGGGTATGACCGTAAAATCCGAAAATTCAGATGTGTCCATAGAATTAAAGTTAATACGACTTTCTGTGCTAATAGTCTTCAGCCTTCAGCCTAGATACCTTGCAATTGTTATGTTATATATTTCTGCCTGTACAGTGCAACAAAAAATTGACCCAAGGAAATTCAATAGCAATTTGACACGCAAAACAATATAATTAATTGTTAGGGGTTTTTGGAAAACCATTGGTTCTATCAGTAATTTTTTTGGAGATAAAATGCCCAAAACGGCAAAATCCAACAGCAGGGCAAAAAAACAAGAGTCCTTTGAAGCTTCGCTTTGGCAGTCTGCGGATAAATTGCGCAAGAGAATCAGCATAAAAAGAGGAGAGAACATCTTTTTGGCGCATTATCGTTGCTGGTTGAAATGGGCGGGTTTGATGCTTTGCTTGGCCGATTGAGCGGTATTATACGGCAGGCGTTCCGGCAAGCCTTTCGCGCCGTGGATATTATGCTGGTGCGCAGGATCAGTTTGCCGATGCCAGCAAAATGATAGAGATCGGATGGATGTGACGGTTCTAATTCCGGAGACACAATGCATAATTTTTATAGCAGGAGAAGTATTAAAGCATGAACCTGCCGATTAATATCAACGATTTATTGACGGCGCGGACAGTTGAATGGGAACGTCTTGAGTTTAAGGCCGGTTGGAATCCAGAAGCCGCGCTTCATACGATGTGCGCATTCGCAAATGATTTTCATAATCTGGGCGGCGGGTATATTGTGATCGGAGTCGGTGAAAAAAACGGAAAAGCGGTTATTCCTCCGGCGGGGTTGAGGGTAAATCAAATTGATAAAATCCAAAAAGAAATCATCGGGCTAGGCCATAGGATTCAGCCGTATTATCATCCTATTGTAGTTCCGGCTGTTTATAAACGAAAACATATTATTATTTTGTGGTGTGTAGGCGGCCAAACACGGCCGTACAAGGCGCCTGTCTCTTTATCAAAAACCAATCAGCGTTTCGCATATTATATCCGCAAGGCATCTAAAACGGTGGCTGCAAAAGCTCAGGATGAAAAAGAGCTATACTCGCTTGCCGCGACTGTTCCGTTTGATGACCGTTCACATCATACAGCAGATCTGCAAGACCTTGAGCTGGGATTGATTCGTTCATATCTTCAGCAGGTTAAAAGCGAGTTGTTTGAAGAATCGGCCAAAATGAATTTCATGCAACTATGCAGGAGTATGAATATTATTGACGGCTCTGAGGAATGTGTGCGCCCCAAGAATGCGGGGTTGATGTTTTTCGCGAATGAACCATGTAAGTATTTCCCGCAAATCCAGATTGATATCGTTCATTTTCCCGAGGGCCCGGGCGCGGATTCTTTTTCCGAAAAGATTTTTAAAGGGCCGGTTAATTCCATGCTGCAGGATGCCTTGGCTCATATCCGGCATCAGGTGATCGCGGAGAAAATCATTAAGCATGCCAACCGTCCTGAAGCGGAGCGCTTTTATAATTATCCGTTTGTTGCGCTCAAAGAGGCCATGTGCAACGCGGTGTATCACCGCTCGTATGAAATCCGGGAGCCGGTTGAAGTGCGAATTATGCCGGATCGCATAACAATCGGAAGTTTTCCCGGGCCCGACAGGTCTATTTCTGATAAAGATATAAAGGCGTTTCGTTTTACTTCGCGGCGTTACCGCAACCGCAGGGTAGGAGAATTTTTAAAAGAATTGGAGATGACTGAAGGCCGCGGCACCGGTATTCCTAAAATTCTGCGCGAGATAAAAAAGAACGGTTCTCCTCTGCCTCTATTTCATACGGATGATGACAGGAGTTATCTTACGGTAGAATTTCCAGTGCATCCGCTGTTTTCTGAGCAAAACAAGGGCAAGCCGGACGCTGCAGCGGCCGCCAGATTTGGCGACCAATCGGCGACCCAGTCGGCGACCCAGTCGGCGACCCAGTCAATATATCCATTTGAGAGACTTCTATTCATTTTGCAGCACAACGAATTGTCTTCAGGAAAGCTGCGTTCGGCATTAAAAATAAAACACCGTCCAACATTTAGAGTGAACTATTTGCATCCGGCGCTGGATGCGGGTTTGATTGAACGCACCATTCCTGGGAAACCAAGCAGCCGCCTGCAGAAATATCGTTTAACAGAAAAGGGCAAAAAACGCATTGTGGATATGGGACGATGATAAATATTAGGCGGGCGGGGAGTGGGAATTAGGTGGTAAATTGCAAGTAATGAAGAGTAAAATATAATGAGGGGCAATATGAAAAAAAATTTTTTTGACAGGGCCGTTTTGAAAAGGGCGGCGGAGAAATACCGCGGGGATATAGTTAAATTCGCGCTGGAGATGATTTCCATCCCCAGCCTGTCCTCAAAAGAAGGCCGGCTTGCGGTTAGAATAGCGCTGGAGATGAAAAAGACGGGTTTTGACAGCGTAAAGATAGATAAAATGGGCAATGTGATAGGAAAGATAGGCCGCGGCAGAACCAAAGTAATGATAGACAGCCACATAGACACCGTCGGCGTGGGGGACATAACTGCATGGAAGCGGGACCCTTTTAAGGGAAGGCTTGAAAAAGGCATTATCTACGGCCGCGGGGCAAGCGATCAGAAGCTTGCCATGGCTTCTATGGTTTATGCCGGCAGGATAATCAAAGATCTAAAGCTTTCGGGAGATTACACATATATAGCCGTAGGTTCCTGCCAGGAAGAGGACTGCGACGGCCTGCCGCTTCTTCATATTATTGAAAAAGAGAAAATCCGGCCGGATTATGTCATACTTACTGAGCCTACCAATCTGATGGTTTACAGGGGGCACAGGGGAAGGATGGAAATTAAAGTGACGGCAAAAGGCCGTTCATGCCATGCCTCGGCGCCTGAAAGGGGAGATAATGCGATAGTCAAAATGTCGCCGATTATAGATGAAATAACGCGGCTCGGCGGCAGGCTTGCTTATGACGGGTTTCTGGGTAAGGGCACCGTGGCCGTTACTTCAATAGACTGCAAGACCCCGTCGCTAAATGCCGTCCCCGACGAATGTTCCATATACCTTGACAGGAGGCTTACCAAGGGCGAAACGAAAGAAACCGCTGTGGCGCAGATAAAAGCGCTTGCATCCGTAAAAAAGGCCGGCGCCCGCGTGGAAGTCCTGCGGTATGAGGCGGTTTCATGGAAAGGTCTCAGGGTAAAACAGGAAAAATATTTTCCCACATGGGTTTTGCCGGAGAGCCATAAACTTGTTCAGGCCGGACTGCGGGCCGGAAGAATTTCATCCGGCAGAATTCCAAAAACCGGAAAGTGGACATTTTCCACGAACGGAGTCGCCACCGCAGGCAGATTTAAAATACCTACCATAGGATTCGGTCCGTCAAACGAGATATACGCGCATACGGTCAATGAGCAGGCGCCGGTAGAGCATTTGCTCAAAGCCGCGGTCTTTTACGCGGTAATCGGAAAATTGTTAACCCAATAAACGGAGGATAAAAATATGCAGACTATGCTTAGAGGAAAGGATTGGATAGAGACAAAAGACTGGACAAAGGAAGAACTTGAAACTATTTTGGATGCGTCATGGGATTTAAAAAAGCGTTTTGCTTTAGGCGAGCCGCACAGGCTTTTGCGGGACAAGACGCTTTTTATGATGTTTTTTGAACAGTCTACCCGCACGAGAAATTCAACCGAGGCGGGAATGACCCAGCTCGGAGGCCATGCCCATGACCTTACGCCTGATAAGATGCAGATTTCACACGGAGAGACTCCCAAGGATACCGGCAAGGTGCTTTCGCGCTACGGCCACGGCATAGCCATAAGAAACTGTTTTTACGGCATGGGCAATAAATATCTGAGGGATGTCGCCGAATACGCGTCTATTCCGGTAATAAATCTGCAGTGCGACGTGGACCATCCCTGCCAGTCTATAGCCGATTTAATGACCATACGGGAAAAGTTCGGCCATGATCTCAAGGGTATGAAATTCGTCATTTCATGGACATATGCTCCGTCATACGCAAGGCCGCTGTCCGTGCCTCAGGGGCTTATAACCCTTATGCCCCGCTTCGGCATAGACGTTACGCTGGCATATCCCAAGGAATTTAAGCTTATGCCGCATACCGTTGAGGATGCAAAAAGATTTGCCATGGAATCCGGCTCCAAATTCGAGATAACGCATGACATGGACGCGGCTTTTAAGGACGCCGTGGTTTTATATCCTAAATCATGGGGATGCCACCAATATCTTGCCGAGCAGGGCGTGCCGGAAGAGGAAAAAAAGAAGGCGGGAATGGAACTTCTGAATAAATACAGGGACTGGGTTTGCACCCAAAAGCGCATGAAGCTGGGCAAAAAAGAGGCCGTGTATATGCATCCGCTTCCGGCGGACAGGGGCAGCGAGGTGGAAGACGCTGTGATAGACGGACCACAGAGCATTGTTTTTGATCAGGCGGAAAACAGGCTTCATACGGTCAAATCAATAATGGCGCTTACCATGGGAGGAAGACCGTAATTAAGAAGAGGGTAGACGGGAGAAGGTAGATGGTAAATGGGAAACGAAAAACAAAAGTGGGAAAATGAAAAAGGGAAGAGGTGTGTGGATTTATAGATGTTTTTGTTTCGCCGTCCGTTGTTTGCCGTCTCCCGTCTCCCGTCTCCCAATTGTTTTCTTTTTGATTTTATACGGATGCGGAGGAATTAGTAAGAGCGGAAATGATTATTATACCGGCTTTGCGCGGTTGAAAGCCGATTTGGTTTACGCGAAAGATTACAGCACGCACGTTCTGGACAGAAAATCCGAAGTGACGGTATTGGCTATACACGGCGGCGGGATAGAGCCGGTAACTTCCGAAATAGCAAGGGCTCTTGCCGGCGGGAAGTGGAACCTATATGTTTTTGAAGCCCTTTGCAGCGCCGGATGTCCTAAGCTTCATCTGTCATCCCAAAAATTTGACGATCCTGAAGCTGTTCGGCTGATTGAACCGGCTTTTGCCGGAGTTTCCATCCACGGCATGGCCGGAGGCGGGGAAATGGTCTGCATCGGAGGCTCTAACGCCGGTCTTCGCTCCGAAGTATCCAAATCTCTTTCATCCGCCGGTTTTAAGACGCAGGAGCCCTGTGTTAAATTTCCGGGCATTGATGCAGGCAATATAGTAAATAGGGCGCAGAAAGGAGGGGTTCAGCTTGAGATAAGCATGGATTTAAGGCGGAAACTTGAGGCTGATTCGGCGCTTACGGCGGATTTTTGCTCCGCCGTGCGCTCCGCTGTTTATTCCTGGATGAAGAATGGGGACGGTAGACGGCAGGCAGAAAAAAACTGAAGAAAGTTTGTATCTGTTTTTGTTTTGCCGTCTCCCGTTTACCGTTTACCATCTACCATCCTCTTGAATTTTTGTAGAATATATGCTGGAAACAGAAGATGCCTAAAAAACTTAGAATTTTTGCTTTCGGCGGAAATGAAGTCTCTCCCACCGGTCTTGTGGATAAAAAGACAGGGAAGATGATAATCCCCGACATTGCCATGCAATGGCAGAAAACCGCCCAGACCTGCCGTCTTGTAGCGGATATAATAGAGCGTCATCCGGATGACCTTTACGTGATTACGCACGGCAACGGTCCGCAGGTGGGCAATATTCTCCTGAGGGCCGAATATGCTAGATCCATACTTCATCCTCTTCCTTTGGATATCTGCGGAGCCGACACTCAGGGCGCAATGGGATATATGATCGCTCAGCTTGCCGGCGAGCTCAAAATGAGGGGTATAGACAGAACGGTGGCGGAGACAGTGACGCAGGTAGTGGTTGACAAAGATGATCCGGATTTTAAGAACCCTTCAAAATACATAGGCTCGGCTTATTCTAAACGCGATGCCATGAAGCTTGCGGAAAAAGACGGATGGAACGTCAAACTGTATAAAAAAGACGGGGAAGGCAAAGAAATATGGAGAAGGGTGGTCCCGTCGCCCGAGCCGCGGGATATAGTTGAAATAGCGGTTGTGGAGTCCAATTTAAAGGCGGGCATAATTCCTATAACCGTGGGCGGCGGGGGAATACCGGTTACGCAGGTCGCGCCCAGGATTGAACAAGACAGGGAAATTTACGAAACCAATTACGGCATAAAATTTTCGAGAAAATATGTTCCCGCGGTTCCGGCGGCGGAAATTTACAGGGGAGTGGAAGCGGTCGTCGACAAGGATCTGGCTTCGGCCCTTTTGGGTATAATGCTTAAAAACAGGGCCAAGGCCGCGGGGGAGGACCTGGAAGTAAGTTTCACTATATTTACCGGAGAGGACGGGGTCAAGCTTAATTATCAGACGCCCGTTCAGACTGATTTGCGCAGCGCCACTCTTGCCGAACTTGAGCAGATATACGCAAGGGTTCCATGTCCTTTTCCGGCCGGAAGCATGGGGCCCAAGGTAAAGGCTGTGATAAATTTTCTCCGGGGCGGCGGACAGGCCGCTTATATCACAAAAACGGAACTTTTTGAGGATACTTTGGCCGGAAAAGCGGGAACAACGGTTTACGTGTAAAAAAGGGAAAAAATGAGAAAAGTAAAAGGGTTAAAATGCATCAGGTGCGGTAAAGAGCATAAGATGTCGGAGACAAAGTATGTTTGTCTTTCATGCGGCGGCAATCTTCAGGTCGCGTATGACTATAACCTGATAAAAAAGAGGCTTACTTACCAGAATCTTGAGGAAAATCAGGATAGAAGCATATGGCGGTATTTGGATATACTGCCTGTCTCAAGCATAAAAAATGTGCCTCCCGTTCATGTGGGATGGACGCCTCTTTACAAAGCTGAAAAACTCGGCCAGGAGCTTGGATTAACTTCTCTTTATCTCAAAGATGAGGGCAGAAATCCTACCGCTTCATTTAAGGACAGGGCCAGCGCCGTGGCGGTTGCCCGTGCGCTGGAAATCAAGGAAACGATCATAACCGCGGCTTCAACAGGAAATGCCGCTTCATCTCTTGCATGTCTTACGGGAAGTTTGGATCTTAAAACTATAATTTTTGTTCCGGAAAGCGCTCCCGCTCCCAAGGTCGCCCAACTCCTGGTTTTCGGGGCGGTTGTCATAATGGTGAAAGGCACATATGACGATGCTTTTGAATTGTGCATAAAAGCGTCCAAAGAATACGGCTGGTATAACAGGAACACTGGATATAATCCGTTCACAAGAGAAGGTAAAAAAACATGCGCTTTTGAGATCTGCGAGCAGATGGAATGGGAGTCGCCCGATAAGATTTTTGTTCCTGTTGGCGACGGTAACATCATAAGCGGGATGTGGAAAGGTTTTTTTGATTTCAATAAGCTGGGAATAATTGAAAAGCTGCCGCAAATGGTGGCCGTTCAGGCCGAAAAAAGCGATTCCGTAAAACGGGCGGTCGAAGGAGATGGAGAAATAAGGCCTGTAAGCGGTAAAACGCTGGCCGACAGTATTTCCGTGAGTCTTCCCAGAGACGGATCCGCGGCGGTGCAGGCGATAAAAGAATCAGGGGGATTCGCCGTTTCTGTGACTGACGAGGAAATACTTTCGGCTATACCCATGGTCGCGCGCGGAGCGAACATTTTTGCAGAACCTGCGGCAGCCGCGGCTTATGCGGGATTGAAAAAGGCTGTTTCCTCCGGACAGGTGAAAGACGGCGAGTCGGTGGTTGTTCTGATAACGGGAAACGGGCTGAAGGATATCAACAGCGCGATGAAATCAGTGGGAAGGCCGCATTTGATAAATCCTTCGCTGGAAGAGCTGAAAAAGCTTGTGGCTGACCGGAAAATAGTTTGAAAAACATCCGCGCCTAACCCCTTTTTTAAAATTAGGTCTTGACAAAAACGGATTTACCTGCAATAATTACTGTTCACATGTAATGTTTGCCGCGGAATTCCGCAATTCCGCAGTCCCATTCCTTCCTCAGAGGCTTTGAGAATGGGTCAGTCCAAACTCAGTGCCTTTAAGGGTGGTTTGGGCAGTCCCATTCCTTCCTCAGAGGCTTTGAGAATGGGTCAGTCCAAACTCAGTGCCTTTAAGGGTGGTTTGGGCAGTCCCATTCCTTCCTCAGAGGCTTTGAGAATGGGTCAGTCCAAACTCAGTGCCTTTAAGAATCGTTTGGGGCAAAAAACACATATACACGTATAAGCGCCGAGATTGTATCCGTTTTATTTTTTTGTTAATATAAGACGGGTCGCGGCGCTTTTTTTTGGTAAAAATGATGGATATCCAGTCTATTGGAACATTTATAAAAAATTCCGGCGGCATTGCCGGCATTCTGCGTACGATTATACACGGCGAAAAAAATGTCGTGGGCGTTGATGTCGGCAGTTATGCGGTCAAAATAGTGTGGCTTCAGCTGGAAGGCAAGGCCTATAGGCTTAAGGCATGGGGGAATATTCCGCTTAATTTTAAAGCGGAAATGCCGCCGGAGGAGCGTAAGTTTCAGACCGCCCGGCTTATAAAGAATTTTTTTGCCGAAAAATCCATACCGCTTAAAATGGCCGCCACTTCCGTTTCGGGGAATTCCGTCATAGTCAGATACGTGAAACTGCCCAAGCTTTCAAAACAGGAACTGAAGCTGACGCTGTCGGTTGAGGCGGAGCCGTTCATCCCGTTTGATATAAAAGAAGTGGATTTGAGCTGTTATATTCTGGGAGATATAACGGAGGACGGCCAGAAAAAGATGGAAACGGTGCTTGTGGCCGCTAAGAAAGAGCTGATAAAAGACAGGGTCGACATAATGACGGCCGCTGGTCTTAAGACCATGATAATAGACGTTGACGCTTTTGTGCTTGAAACGCTGCATACCCTTTGCGGGATAGATACCGATACGGGCGCGGTGCTGTTTATCAATATGGGGCATAAAGTAACCAATCTGTCGATAATCGACAGGGGCGTTACGAAAGTCGTGCGCGACATATTCATCGCGGGCGGCACTCTTGAAAAAGCCGTTTTGAAGGTGATCGAGGCCGATATCCCCAAAATCGAGGAATTTAAGCGAAAGAGCGGGATACTGATTTCTGCCGAAGAAAAAGAAGCGGCTCTGCTGGAAGACGACAAAAACGCGCTGCTGGTGTCCAAAGCTTTTTCTGCGGTAATAAGGGACCTGGGGGTTGAAGTGTCCAGATCCGTGGATTTTTATCTTTCGCAGGGAGCCGAAAGGTCGATAAGCAAAATTATTCTTTCCGGAGGTTCCGCGAATCTCAAGAATTTCGCCCAATTTATGTCCGCGGAATTTAAAATACCGGTTGAAATGCTTAATCCCCTGTCTTTTCTTGGCAAAGACGCGGAGCAGGTTCCGAAGGATATTCTTCCGTCGCTTTCAATAGCCGCGGGATTGGCTGTCAGAAAAATAGGCGATTAGCGCTGATATGATAAAAATCAATCTGGTTCCGGCCGAGTTTTTGGAGAAGCAGACGAAGGAGCACAGGGTGATTCAGGCTGTGGCCGGCGGAATTTTTATTTTAGCGGTTGTCATCGTGGTTTCGCTGTCGTACATGGCTAAGGCTAATGCTTTGGAAGCTAAGCTTAAACAGAAAGAAGAAAGGCTCAAACAGCTTCAGCAGGTTCTGGACCAGATACGGACGCTTGAAAGCGAAAAATCAGCGGTTGAAGCGCATCTTAACGCTATAAACGATCTTATGAAGATACGGCTTGTTTATACGATTTTTATGCAGGAACTTGTAAAATCCATTCCCGGAGCCATATGGTTCAGTTCTCTGCAGACCATTATAAACGGAAACGAAAGCGTAAGTTTTAGTCTGAGCGCGACTTCGCGCTCCGCCGAAGATCTGGCTGAATGGATAAACATTCTGGAGACGGGTGGAAAATATTCCGATATTGAAATAGGCGCCATATCCATAGCCAATGCCGCGGCGGGTAAATCGCTGACTTTCCCGCTCCAGGCTAAATATCTAATCGGAAAATAAAAACAGGGATAAAAAATGGCGGAACCGATAAAAGTGCCCAAACTTAACAAAGAGCAGATCCAGCTTATTTTTGCGGTTGTTTTTTGTTCGGGCGCCCTGTTTTTCGTCTATTGGAAATATTTCTTAGCGCCCACTTCGTCCAGAATTACTGAGGCATCCAAGAAGCTGGAGTCTGTGGAGCGGGACATAAAATCGGCGGAAAGTCAGGAAAAAAGACTGGATAAGCTTAAGGTCGAAGTCGCGAATTTAAAGGAACAGAGGAATAATGCCGAAAAGCGTCTTCCCAAGGGAAGAAACATGCCAGACCTTATTTACACGCTTAACGATATGGCGCGCAAATATAACGTGGAGGTAAATTCCATCTCGCCGCAGGGGAAAAGTCCGAAACAGTATTTTACCGAGGTGTATTACGGAATAAGTCTCAACGGCACTTACCATTCGCTGGGTAAATTTCTTACGGCGCTGGGCGTATCGGAAAGGATTTTCAGCACAAAAGGCCTTACTATCAGCGCTGCTTCTTCCGGCGTCAATACGGTGTCCGCCACTTTTATGCTTGTAACGTACCAGTATAACGGATAGCGGCCGGCGAAAAAATAATATGGATAAATTTTTCCACATAGGGATATTCTGGTTTGCCGCCTGCGCGTTGTTCGGCTCCGCGCCGGCGCTGGCGCAGGATGCGGCGGTCGCGAAATCCACGCAGACCCTGAATGCCGCGGCTCCCGTTCAGGCGGTCGAGCAGTTTTACCGCGCCGAGAATTTAATCGATCCGTTCATCCCCGCCGGGGCGGGAGGAGAGACCTCATCCAGAGTTACGGCGCAGAGCTCGGCTAAAGCGGCGGAGAACATGAGCATACATGACCTTGTGCTTACCGGTATAATGGAAGATGAAGGCGGTAAACAGGCGCTGTTGAATAATCCGGCCACCGGTTTAAACTATGTGCTTTCTAAGGGCAGGCTTTGGGACATAAAGAAGAAACAGGTTCCCGGAATAAGCGGCGTAATACGGGGCAAGCAGGTCGTGCTGATGACGGCGGATGAGGATATACAGCCGCTTAATCTTCACGAGAAAGAAAAAAAATAATTTATTCAATAACGGAGTCCCATTATGAAAAAAATGATTGCAACTGTAGCGGCGTTGGCACTGGCCGTGCCGGTTCCCGTTCTTGCCGCCGCCGCGCAAATTGCCAATATTGAGTCTGTGAAAGTTTCTCCCGACAGCATTGTCATACGCACCGATACTCCGGTAAAGTATAATTCTTTCATGACTTCCGTGCCCCCCAGGCTGATTGTCGAGCTTCTTAATTCCCGCTCCGCGTCTTTAAAAAGTCTTGACGGGGCCGGGACAGTGCTTAAAAGAGTGCGTTACGGCCAATATCAGAGCAAGCCCGTAAGCATTTCCAGGGTAGTTCTTGATCTTTCGGAAAAAGCGGCTTATGACATAGTTTCCAGCGGTTCCCAATTATTGGTCAGCCTTAAGGGTAAATCGGGGATTTTGCCGGGTGATTTGAAAGATGCTCCGGAATCCGCCCCGCTTCGCGGGACAGTCTCTTCCGCTGAAGCTAAGGAATCCGTAAAAGACGCCTCCGCTGTTTCGGTCGAAGCGGCCGAGGATTCGGATGAAAAGGAGATTATTTCCGAGGACGTAGCCGCGCAGGAGGATTCTGAGGCTGTAGCCATGGCCGAAGAACAGCCGAAGCCCGTTCAAAAAATTTTGCCGTCAAAGCAAAAAAAATTCTACGCATGGCGTACGGGGGACATAGTAAACAGTCTTCCGAAGGAATCTGTGTCTCTTGATTACGATTCGGCCGACGTGCGGGATATCCTGAGTTGGATGGCGTCCAAGGCAGGGTTTAATATCATATACACAAACGATGTGGCGGGCGTGGTGACCCTGCGCCTGAATAACGTCCCTTTTGACGAAGCGTTTAAGACGGTGCTCAATCTCAAGGGTCTGGCCACGGAACAGGTGGGGAACAGTATATTGAGGATCGCCACTCCGCAGGTGCTTCTGGCGGAGCGCCAGCAGGCTTTGCCCGTCACCAGGATTTTTTCAATTAATTACACTAAGGCCGAGGAACTAAAGACGCAGGTTGATAGCGTTATGTCTGCGGAGGGAAGAAAAGGGGTCACTACCGCGGATAAAAACAATAACGTGCTGATCGTCACTGACACTCCCGGCGGGATAGAAACGATGGCCCGGCTTATAAGACAGCTTGATCAGAGGCCGAAGCAGGTGCTGATCGAAGCCAAACTGGTTGAAGTATCGCTCAATAACAGTTTCAATCTCGGCATACAGTGGTCCGCTTACGGCGCAGATAACGGCAGGGTGAACGGCAAGCCGGGCATTAATTACGTAGGGTCGGGTACCAAATTGCCTGACGAGTTTACGGGCCCGCTTAATCCCTCAGGGCTGGGAACGGGTATCCCCCAGCCGCTTGCTGGAGGCGGCGGCGGAACAGGAGTAAATCTTCCGGCAAGCGTTATTTACGGCGCATTCAGGTTCGGAAGAATTGCCAGCAATTATATGTTTGACTCCACGCTTTCGGCTGCGGCTCAGAAGTCAAAAGTCAAGGTTCTTTCGGATCCTAAAGTGGCCACTTTAAATAACAAAGAAGCCACTATAAACATAACCACACAGATTCCTTACACTACCACCGAAACTACGCAGACGGTGCCGCCCATATCCACTACAAAGGTCACATATCTTACGGTCGGCATAATGCTGACGGTTACCCCAACGATAAACGGGGACGGCAGGGTTTCATTGAAAATCAAGCCGAGCGTAAGCCAGCCCTCGGCCACTATAGCCGCGGTGGCCGGAGGAGCGCCCGGAATTGATATGCGAAGCGCCGATACCACGGTTCTTATAAAAGACGGCGAAACCGTCGTTATAGGCGGTCTTATCCATGATTCTATAAGCGAAGGATTTTTCAAGGTTCCGCTTTTGGGCGATATCCCGATAGCCGGCTGGCTTTTCAAGAAGAAAACCACAAGCCGCGACCGCATGGAACTGCTTATTTTTGTAACTCCCAGAATATTGGAAGGATGAGGGGGAAGGTAAATGGTAGACGGGAGACGGTAGACGGAAGATTCAGAAAAGGTAAATGGTAGACGGGAAATGGTAGACGGAAGAGGAAAAATGGAAGAGGTTTTATTTCGCCTTCTACCACTTACAATCTATCATCTGTCTTTTTCTGGCTTTGTTTTTCTGTTTTCCTTCTGCCTTTTACTATCTTCTGTTTACTTTCCGCTGTTTTATTGTCTACTGTTTTTTTGATTTGTTTTACCTTCTACCGTTTACCATTTACCATCTACCTTTGAAGAATAGAATATGTCGGGAATTTTTCTTTCAATTGTCGTGGGGTTGGCTCCGCTTCTGCGGGGCGTATGGGATGTGTGGGCGCAGTCGGCGGTTCAAATATTTATTTTCGCCGGGATGTGCGCGTGGCTTTGCCTTAAAATTTTTAAGGGGGAATTGCCGTGCGGGTATATCGGCGAGACCTGTCTGCTTTTAGCCGCAGTTCTGTCGTCCGCCGCGTCCGCTATGTTGAGTCCGGTTAATTTTATTTCGGCGCAGGAATTCGGGAATTTCGCCGCGGCTCTTATAATAGCTTTTGTTTCGATGCATGCGTCGGAAAAGGACGGACTGCTGGCGGACAAAGCTCTTCGTTTTTCGGCCTGGATCGTTTTTCTGCTGGCGTTTTATCAGAAATTTTTTGAGAAAAGCGGTTTTGTGGCTTCAAGCCTTGTTACCCCGAACAGCCTTGCCGCTTTTTCAATAATGCTTTTTCCGCTTGCGGTTTTATGGCGCGACTGGCTGCTTGCCGCTGGCATGTCGGCAATTATCCTGTGGACGGGTTCTCAGGCCGCTCTGCTTTCTCTTGCGGCCGCCGGCGTGTTTGCTTTTCGTGACGTGCGTATAAAAAAACTCCTGGGGGTTTTGGCTTTTGTTTTAGCCGCCGCCGTTGTTGTTGAAAGCATGAAGGGTTCGTCTTTAATACACGACAGGCTGGTATGGTGGGAAGCGGCGCGGCGCATGATCGCGGATAAACCGCTGGCGGGATTTGGTCCGGGCGCATTCGCGTATGTTTTCCCGGCGTATCATGAACCTGCAGCGGGAGGGGTTTCGACCCTGTACGTCCATAATTATTTCCTTCAGTTTGCCGCGGAAAACGGGATATTGTGCAGTTTTTTATGGCTGGGATGGATAGCATGGTCTTTATCGAGGATCAGGGGATATGTCCGATGGGCGACAAGCGCCGTTTTAATTCATTCCATTTTTGATTTCGGGCTTTCCATACCGGCTAATTTGCTGGTTTTATGTTATTTGCTGGGCAGAAGAGACGTTCAAGCGGGCGAAGAGACTTTTAGGATACAATCGCGGCAGAAACGCGTTCTTGCGGTCTGCATTACGGCTGTCTTCTTCATTTATTCCTGCGCGGGCGCCTATAAGCGGTGGGATATTCACAAATCGGTCGTGTCGGCGGGCATGGCTTACAGCGCGGGCGACCCGGCGTCGGCGGAAAAACTTCTTGACGCTGCGGTCGGATTGGGAGGGAGGGACGGCAATATATACGTTCTGCGCGGGAACATCCGTCTTGACGAGGCGGTGAGAACCGGCAAAAAAGCTGATTTTTTCCCGGCCGCCGCAGCTTTTGAACAGGCGCTTTTATTGAATCCGTTCAGACCGGCTACTTACGCCGCGCTTGAGCGCATTTATCATGACGCAGGCGAGAAGAGTCTGGAAGAAAATATCCGGATAAGAAGAGCCCGGATTTTTAAATGGTAACGGTTCGTAATGGAATAACAGGTAACTATCAAAATATAGAACGCTGATAACGCAGTCCCATTCCTTCCTCAAAGGCGTTGAGAATGGGTCAGTCCAAACTCACTGCCTTTATGGATGGTTTGGACAGATTTTTATGATTAAGCATGATTTTTTCCATTTAAAAACCTTTCCGAGTGTTTGTAATTATCTGCATTTATCATATTCATCTGCGCCCCGCAAACTGCGCGGGACTGCTTCGCTGTCATCTGCGTTCCACTCATCGTTGCGGAGCAGTTATGCTAATTTCCAGGCGTTGTTTTTATGCGTATGGTGGTTGGCATGCTTATGTTCCGGAGGAGGAAGATCTTTCCAATCATGGTCGGTTTTATCTCTGCTGTTGGTCGTGTTCGCGGCGGCGAATTACCGGCGCCTTAGTTTTTTTTCGGGGAGGAGTCTTTGGTGTGTGTGGGGGGTATGGATTTGTATCTCTTTGTTTTTTTCATTTGAGCCGCTGAACAGTTCATGGACAGTATGGAAGCAGATTGTTTTTCTTGTTTTTATTCTGCTTTCCGAAAGATTTTTTTCAGCCGGGGCCGGGCGTATGCTGATGATAACGATATGCGCCGGCGCCGTCGTAGCGGGAACGGCTGTTTTGGCCGGGGCTTCCTTCGACTTGGCATATGGAATCCTTTACCCGAACCGTAATTATACGGCGTCAATAATTGCCGCGGCAGCCGGATGTCTGTTTTCCCTTTCTTTTGAAAGAGAACAAGGTAAATACCGATTTTTTTATTTAGCGGCGAGTCTGCTTTTATTCGCGGTATTGCTGAGCATGAGGGTAAGGGGCGCTTTAATAGCGGTAATAACCGTTTATGTAATTATTTTGCTGGCCGGAAAACAATTCAGTTTTTTTAAAATTTTGACCGCGGCAGGCATAATATCTATTTTGGCGGCATTGGTTATCTCTCCCGCGCAATTAGGGTCTATTATAAAAATTGAAGATATACGGTCATTCCAAAGGCTCAATATTTGGTCGACAGCTGTAAAAACGGCTATGGATTATCCGGTTTTCGGGGTAGGTCCGGGGTGTTTTGAGCGCGGATATTTTCTGCATAATTTTCCGGTTTTTGACGGCATATCCTTTTACGGCAGGTTTGCCGATCATGCCCATAACGAACCGCTTAATATGGCCGTTGAAACAGGCTGGCTGGGAGCCTTTTTGTTTATCGCCGCTTTTTGGAAATCAGTAAGTTCGGCCGGCCGATCGGTTTGCGGCAGAGCCGGCCGCGCAATGGCCGTCGTATTATTCGCCGAGGCTTTTGTGGATGGAATATTCATGCTCCCCGCCGTGCAAATGCTTTTCGGCGCAAGCCTGGGCTGCTGCACTGCAGATTCCGCAGTCTCGGCGGAAAAGACTGTTCCGCGCAGCGGTGCGGGACACGGCCTCGGCGGCAAAAACGGCAAGGCGCCGGGAATTATTTTGGGGATACTGCTGTTGTTCGGGGTATCGGCGGTTGCCTTAAAAAAATCGGCAATAGACTGGAGCCGGTGCGCCGATTCCGCGCATGGCGCGTCTTTTAAAAAAACATGTTTGGAACGGATGGTTAAAATTTTTCCGGCTGATTTCGAGCTGTTTTCTAAAATGGCCGACATGCAGATGACGGCCGTTCCTGCCAATCCGGCGGCCGCGGCGGCTTTTCTGGAACAGGCGCTTGCATACAATCCCACAAATGCAGGGCTTCGGGCAAAAAAAGGCTGGATATATTTTTTAACCGGCAACAGCGCTCAGGCTGAAAGGGATGCGTTAAAAGCCGTGTCGCTCGAACCCAATATGGCAAGAGCAAGGCTTTTGCTTGCGCAGATATATTTTAAAAAAGGGGATATTAAAAAGGCGCAAGGGGAAATTGATGCGATAGCGCGTATCGCATATAAATCCGCCGATTCCGGCGGTCCTTATAATGCTTCTGTCGTTTCATTTGATAATGCCGAATATATGCAGTTGAAGCAGAAGTTGAAAAAGATTACGTAAGGCCTATAATTGTTATAATCATTTGAGGGTAAAAGGTAGACGGTGGACGGCATGTCCTTCTTTTACCGTTCCCCGTCTTGTTTTATTATTATGAACCGTAAAATTTCAATACTGCTGGGAGTCGCTTTCAGCGCAGTTTTTTTGGGCCTTGCGGCCAGAAGCGTGGATATAAGCGCTTTTAAGGGTGTTTACGCAAAAATAAATCCGTTTGAAATCGTATGTATAGCCGCCGTAATGGTGGGCGAAATTTTTTTGCGGGGCGTGCGCTGGAAGCTGCTGCTTATTCCGGCATGCAGGGCAAAATTATCGGACACTTTCCGGCTTGAAACAATAGGCCTGGCTTTGAATAATGTTCTGCCGCTCAGGCTTGGAGAGGTCGGCAGGGCCACGTTAGGCGGGCAGATCATGGGTATGCCGTTTCTTACCTGTCTGTCCAGCATCATGGTGGAGCGGGCATTGGATGTATTTTCGCTTTTTATGGTGTTTATGATAGTTTCGCGCGGAAGCACGGAGGGATGGGCCGCGGATTACCGCGTGCTGGCGTGGATTTTGCTTGCAGCCGTTTTTTTTGGGATTTTATTTATGGTTTTTTCCGACTATATAATTAAAAAAAGCCCTACGGCGGCTTCATTGCTTGAGAAATTCCCGAAAGCCGGAAAAGTCACGCGCCAGCTGGCCGCCGGAGCAGGGGCTTTAAGGAATTGGAAAACTGCCGCCGCAATTTTGATTTTGGGCTTCAGCATATGGTTCATAGACGCGTATGTATATTATTTTACCGGCCGTGTTATCGGAATTGATCCGTGGATAAATTATCGGCAGGCGCTGACCTTGCTTTGCTTTGCCGCCGCCTCCGGAATAATGCCTGCGGTGCCCGGATATTTCGGCACATATGAATATGCCATGGTCAAGGTGCTCAACGGCTGGGGCATATCCGAAACAATAGGCATGGCTTATGCCGGGTTCCTGCATATAACAATGTATATCGTAGTGACGGGACTCGGTGTTATTTTCCTTTATCAGACGGGGCATTCCCTGAGCGGGGTTTGGAATTCCCTGAAAAACCGCAGATGATTTCCACAGATATTTTAAATACGCCTGAATTATCGATAATTATGCTGACGGCCGGTTTTTTCCCTTATGCGGGAGGTTCGGAAAAGCAGACATTGGAAATATCCCGGTTCTTAAAACGCAAAGGCGTAAAAACACTGGTTATTACAAGACGTTTGCCCGGCACTAAGAAAAGTGAGGAAATACAAGGCGTTCCGGTAAGAAGGCTTTTTGCTCCGGGCTCCGGCGCGGTAAATTCCCTTTGGTTTATGTTTTCAAGTCTGCTGTATTTGGGGGTTCATCGCAGAGAATACAGCGTTATACATGCGCGCATGGCTTCTTCTCCCGCCATAGCCGCTTCCATTATAGGAAGGCTGACCGGGAAAAGAGTCGTGGTCACAATGAGCGGCGGACGCGGGGTGGATGAAATAACCCTGTCTGGAAAAACTTTTCAGGGCAGGATTAAGCTGTTTTTATTTTCAGTTTTAAAGCCTGAAATTATAATACTTGCGCAGGACCAGACAGCCGCACTGGAAAGGGGCGGTTTGGGCGGTCTTCCCTTGAGATATTTCAGAAACGGCGTGGATACAGACAATTATGCTCCTTCTTCGCCTTCTCAAAAGGCCGCCGCTAAAAGGCAATTGGGCTTTAATGAAGGTGATATTTTATTCCTTTTCGTGGGACGGCTTGTGCCTGAGAAAAGAGCTCTGGAATTTCTTGACAGCTGGAACGAAGCCGTTAAGGAGCAGTCTGGCGCGGCCGGCGCAAAAAGCGGATTTATTATCGTGGGCGAAGGTCCGCAGGAACAAAACATAAGAGAAAAAATAAAAACGCTGGAAAAACAGGGTCTTGCCGGCAGGGTGAAATTGGCCGGAAAACAATTTGATCTTTCGCCGTATTATCAGGCCGCGGATGTGTTTGTTCTTCCTTCGCTGTCGGAAGGCCTTTCAAACGCCTTGCTGGAGGCTATGGCCTGCGGACTGGCCGTGCTGGCCAGTGCTGTCGGGGGGGCAAAAGATCTTGTCAAGGAAGGAATAAGCGGGTTTTGTTTTCCTCCGGATGACCGTGAATATCTAAAATCGCTCGTTCTGAAATTTCTGGGCGATAAAGGCCTTGCTCAAAAGATGGGGGAAGAATCGCGGAAAACAGCGGTAAGCGGATATTCGATGTCTGAAGTCGCTCAGGAGCTTATTGAAATATACAAAAATCCGCAACTACCCAGCTATTAAAACATTGGAACGCTGATAACGCAGTCCCATTCCTTCCTCAAAGGCACTGAGAATGGGTCAGTCCAAACTCACTGCCTTTACGGATGGTTTAGACAGATTTTTATGATTCAATATGATTTTTTAGTTTGAAAAAAATTTATAATTATCAGCCTTCATCATATATATCTGCGTCATCTGCGTTCCATAGGTGCTGCTGAGTAGTTATAAAAGTTTAAGGATTCAATAATGTGCGGAATATGCGGAAGATATAATTTCGGGATTGACGCGCCGGTTGCCGAGTCTGAACTCAGAAAAATGAACGGCCTGCTTGTCCACCGCGGTCCTGATGACGAGGGATATTTTGCCGAAGGAAGCGCCGGCATAGCGATGCGGCGGCTTTCAATAATAGATCTTTCCACCGGCCATCAGCCTATTTCCAACGAGGATGAAACCGTATGGGTCGTGCTTAACGGCGAAATATATAATTTTCAGCAGCTGCGGGAAGAGCTTGAACGGAAGGGGCATGTTTTCCGCACCAAGAGCGATACCGAGGCGATAGTGCATCTGTATGAGGACCTCGGTTTAGACTGCGTTAAGAAACTGCGCGGCATGTTCGCCTTCGCCGTGTGGGACAAAAAGAACAGACGCATGATGCTGGGCCGGGACCGGATAGGCAAGAAGCCTCTTGTATACGCTCAAATGCCCGGCTGGATCGCTTTCGCCTCTGAGCTCAGATCGCTGCTGGCTCTTGACGGAATTCCGCGCGATATCGAGTATTCCGCTTTGGATTTATATCTTTCCCTCCAATATATACCCAGCCCGCTTACAATATATAAGTCCATAAAAAAACTGCCCCCGGGCCATATTCTTGTGGCCGACAAAAACGGCGTAAGAACGGAGTCTTACTGGGATTTGCCTTTGAATTCTTCCGCCAGCATGCCTGATTATGAAGAAGCAAAAGCTATGGTGGTTGAAAAACTGCGCGAAGCCGTAAAAATAAGGATGATCTCGGACGTGCCTTTGGGCGCTTTTTTGTCGGGAGGTATAGATTCTTCCGTGATAACGGCTCTTATGAGCGGGCTGTCCTCCCGGCCCGTCAAGACTTTTTCAATCGGGTTTGAAGAGGCTGAATTTTCGGAACTGCATTATGCCAAAGCGCTGGCTGAAATGTACGGGTGCGATCACCATGAATTCATCGTGAAACCGGAAATGGCCGATGTTCTTCCCAAGCTGGCATGGCATTACGGCGAGCCCTATGCCGATTCGAGCGCTTTGCCGTCATATTATGTGGCCCGCGAGACGCGCCGGCATGTAACCGTGGCGCTGAACGGCGACGGAGGCGATGAGAATTTTGCCGGATATCTGCGTTATTTTGCCATGAAGCTCGCCCATTACTGGGATGTTCTGCCCGGTTCCATGCGCAGGTTTATTTCCGGGGCCGCGGAATTTTTACCCGAGGGCACGGCGCCGGTGGACATATTCTGGAGAGCAAAGCGTTTTCTGCGTTCCGGCATTTTTTCCGATCTGCCGGCAAGGCATCTTAAAATGGTCGGTTATTTCAGCGATGAAGAGAAAAACAGGCTTTTCACCGGCGGGATGAAGTCCGTCCTGGGGTCTTCCCTCAACGGGGGTGAAAAATATTTTTCGGATTTTTTCAGGCGTTCCGAACATGAGGATTTTATAAACAGAATACTTTATGTGGATATGAAGACCTATCTTCCGGAATGTCTCATGGTGAAAATGGATATAGCCGCAATGGCCAATTCGCTTGAAGGCAGGTCCCCTTTTCTGGACCATGAGTTGATGGAATCCGTTTTCCGCCTGCCCGGACATTGGAAATTCAAAGGAATAAACGGCCTTAAACATATCCTTAAAGATGCGTTTAAGGATAAACTCCCTCCGGCTATATGCAAAAGGGGCAAGCAGGGGTTCGGCATACCTCTCGGCGCATGGTTTCGCGGTAGAATGAAATCATACTGGGAAGAGCATTGCCTGTCTTCAAACGCGTTAAAGCGCGGATATTTTGTCGAGAGTGAATTAAAAAGATTCTGGCAGGATCATCAGTCGGGCAAACGCGACCACGGCTTCAGACTGTGGGCGCTGCTTATGCTTGAGCTTTGGCACGAAACCTACGAGCCTGATTCTCATTTATGAAAATTACGGAATTTTCTTCTATCAATCCGGTAAAAATAGATGAGCTCAGGGAAAGAATAGCGAGGCTTAAAATCGACATATCGCAGGTAACCGAGCAATTTTCAAGGGGCGGGGGAAAGGGAGGGCAGAAAATAAATAAGACAAGCAACCGCGTTCAGCTGAAATATTCTCCGCTGTCCATTATAGTGCAGTGCCAAAGAGAGAGAAAGCGTTCCGTAAACAGATTTCTTGCTTTAAGAGAGCTTGTGGACCGCATAGAGATGGAAGTTTCTCCCGAAACCTCCGCGCGGTTAAAAGAAATGGAGCGTATCAGAAAGAATAAGGCAAGATATAAAAGTCGTTTCCGCAAATCTATACAGGACCGACCGCCCTGTTAAATTCAGCTATCAGCTTGTCCCACTCTTTCACCCGTTCAAAAGTTTCGTCCCAGAAATCCGGTTCCCACAGTCTGCGCAGTTCCTGCGATGTTTTGCCCTGCTGTTCCACCCATGTGAAATATTTCAGGTTATGTACGGCTTTCCTGCCGTTGTAATCAAGTTCTTTTAGGTAATCAACGCTTACTCCTCTTACATACCGTTCAATATCGGCGCACGCATTTTCCTGCGTGTATTTTCCGTATTTTTCTTCCATTTCCGCGAGGCGGGATTTATACATATGGGCGGAATCTGTGAATACGGTGAATATTACGTCATTCTCGTCCATTTCGTAATATTTGGCGGTTTTTACGGCGGAAAGCATGTTGGCTATGCCGGATATGCCCAATAAAGGAAGTTTTTCTATGATTTCTTCTTTTACACCTTCCCGCGCCAATATCTTTTTGCCCGCTTCTTCATTGAATAGCCTCAACGCGCGCATGCAGTTTTCATCATCGACGGCGATTACCATGTCCGTGTTCCTGACATTGTGTATCCATGGCACGTGCTTATCCCCGATTCCCTCTATGCGGTGCTCCCCGAAGCCGTTTAAAAGAAGCGTGGGGCACTGAAGCGCTTCGCAGGCGGCTATTTTTACCTCCGGAAATTTTTTCTTCAGGTAATCGCCCGCGGCTATCGTGCCGGCCGACCCGGTGGCGGATACGTAGGCGGACAGCCGCGATTTTTTGCCTTTGACCGATTTAAAAACTTCTTCCAGCGCGGAGCCGGTGCATACATAATGCCATACGGCGTTGCCGAATTCCTCAAATTGGTTGAAAATTACGCAGTCTTTTCTTGTCTGCCGTATTTCTTTGCATTTGTCGTAGATTTCTTTGACATTTGATTCCGTGCCCGGAGTGGCGATTATTTCCGCGCCTATAGACTTAAGCCAGTCAAACCGTTCCCTGCTCATGCCTTCCGGCAGTATCGCTATGGCCGCGCATCCCAGAAGCCTGCTGTCAAACGCCCCGCCCCTGCAGTAGTTCCCCGTGGATGGCCATACCGCTTTCTGCGATGCCGGGTCAAATTCGCCCGAGACAAGCCTCGGCGCAAGACAGCCGAAAGCGGCCCCGACTTTATGCGCTCCCGTTGGAAAGTATTTCCCCGCAAGCCCGATTATCCGCGCCCGCACCCCCGTGATGCATTGCGGTATTTCAAGGAAATTCACATCACCGAACAACCCGGTTTTTATATCATTGCGCCATGTTATGCGGAAAAGATTTGCCGGATTAAGGTCGTCCATCCCAGCCCGCCTGATTTTTTCAAGCATCGGCTGCGGGATAAGAGACGGATCCTTAAGCTGTTCGAACGCGGGTATCAGGATTTTTCTTTCCCTGCACAGTTTTATCGTTTTATCAAGCGCCTTTTCATTTATCGCGGTTTTTATCGGTGCGGAACCCATTTTGCCTCCGTTGAAATGGAATGAAAAAGAGCGGCATAATGAAGCCGCTCTTTTTTAA
Source organism: uncultured Elusimicrobiales bacterium (assembly GCA_964520045.1). Taxonomy (GTDB): domain Bacteria; phylum Elusimicrobiota; class Elusimicrobia; order Elusimicrobiales; family CAZFMJ01; genus CAZFMJ01. The sequence goes on from CAZFMJ010000024.1 coordinate 37,506, forward strand.
GTTAAAGAGATTTATTTTACTTCCACGGAATCCGTATCCGCCTTCTTAATATAATCGCTTTTGGAAATTTTGCCTATTCGTTTGAATCCCCATTTGACATAATATTGTCCGGGAGACAGACTGCCCGCGAAATCGGCGAAATTTATCATATAATTCCGCCCGGCGCTGAATGCGATGTCTTTTTCCGCCACGGTCTGATCGAACCAGTTGTTTTTGCGGAGCATTAAAACGGCATGTATAAGGGTCTGCTCGCCCTGATAATAATCGAACCAGACGTCTTTTATCCGTATCTTTATATTTCCCGCGGATGCATCATAGCCGATGGTTTCAAGCGCTATTCCGCCCGGGTCGGGGGCGGTGGGTATTTTTTCAACGGGCGTCAGAGTGAATACCAGCGGGTCCGCGCCGGCTGATTTTTCGGAATACTTATATGCGGGCGCATCTTTGTAAATATCAGTGTAAGGCCCTTCCTGGCATAGTGTGAAAACTTCCCGTTCCCAAGGCAGGAGTTTTCTTTCATTGATGGAAATCTGTACTTTCTGCCGCCATATCCTTCCATATTCTATGTAGCAGTTGCCTGCTCCTGACCATGGGTCATAATGGCATATTTCCCTGTATTCCTGGCTTGTCAGCCATACCGGTTGTGAAACAAGGGGGTCATAGGGGCCGAAAGTAAATTCCGAGCAGCCCCGCGTATATTGAATGGGATTTATGGGGCCTATTTTAAGGGATTTATCCGTTACTCCGTCAGAAGTTTTTATGTCGTCAACAAGCTTTTGCATGTCGACGCCCTGGTCTAAATCCGGACTTCCGCTGTACGCCGGAACCGCCGCCGAGGCGATTGCCGTTGTTATCGCTATGAATCCGAATATGCCCGCTATTTTTTTATTCATATTCCTCCCTCTGCCGGTTTTTTAAAATAGTTCCCGCCGATGGTTATTATAGCAAACTACGGCGAATGTGGAATATTTTTTTACTCGTCTGAGGTGTTTTTATATTATAATTAATATATGATCGGGTACGCCGCTAAAATAACCGTTAGATCCGCGCTTTGCGCCGGTTTATTGGCCCTGCCGCAATTTATTGACGGAGCTCTCACCAAAAACGAGGAAGAACCTCCCGTAATGCTGGAGGCGCAGGAAAAACTTGTATTCGACGATGCGGCAAAAGAGCCTGTGACATTTTTTATCGCGGAGAGAAATTCCGAAACGGGTTTGCCGGGGTTTGATGAAAAACCGTTCGAAAATGTGGAAAAATGGCAGATCCAGATCTTTGACACGCAGGACAATAAAGTAAGTTATATCCAGGGCGGCGGCCGTCCGGATTCGCTTTCATTGCCGTGGAGCGGACTCTCGCGGTCAGGCAAGCCCCTGCCCGACGGTTTTTATAAAGCGCGGCTGGCGTGGATAGACTCCAATAAAAAACGGCATGCCACGCCGAAAATAACGGTAAGCCTTTTAACCCCTCCGGAGATACAGCGTCTGTCAGTATGGAATATCCAGCTGAGTTATGCGGCGGACGGCATGCTTATGCGCATTCCGGAGATCGTGATATTTGAGCCGGGGGCGGCGGAATTTAAAAAAAGCATTCTGCCCGCTCTCAAAGAGATGGCCGCTCTTTTAAAACTTTATCCTAAAAACAGCGCCTCTGTGCGCGGACACACGGATTCCAGCGGGACAAGAACAGCCAATATAGCGCTTTCTAAAAAAAGAGCGTTTGCGGTTTATAAATATTTCATTCAAAACGGGATCGAAAAAGAGCGTTTAACATACGAGGGGGCGGGATATTCCGAACCCATAGATTCAAACAGCACCGCCGAGGGAAGGGCAAAAAACCGAAGGGTCGACGTGCTTTTATTGAAAAATGCCTGACCATGCCCCCGCAGTCCGGATCCGGGTTTGAAAAAAGGGCATAAAAAAGGAAAATTAAAAAAAATTGACACAGAGTACCGGATACGCTATAATTATCATTGAGAACGGTTTGGTTTACACAATTACATAGTTCCAAAAAGAATTGGCTCGCCGCGCTTGGCGGGTTTTTTGTTTGTTTAATGAAAGCGCGGGCGTAATTCAATGGTAGAATGGGAGCCTTCCAAGCTCTCTACGTGGGTTCGATTCCCATCGCCCGCTCCATTTCGCGATGGATAGATTTTGCGCTGGGGTAGCTCAGCCGGTAGAGCATCTCCATGGTAAGGAGAAGGTCATGGGTTCAACTCCCATCCCCAGCTGTATTCGATACATTTAATGAGGGGAGCCGCAGGGGGGCAGTTTAAAACAACGGCAGGAAACTCAGGGATAAATAAGTTAAAAATTACCATACAAAGGAGACAATATGGCTAAGGCAAAGTTTGACCGTTCAAAGCCGCATATAAACG
>CAZFMJ010000025.1:0-39153 GCA_964520045.1 uncultured Elusimicrobiales bacterium
AGGTGGGGAATACAAACCGCCGAAATCTGGGGAATCTTAGACTGCCGCCTTCAGCGGCGGGACAACAACGGCAAATCACCTTCTAAAAATCCTTTTAAAGACGGCAACCCAATCATGCCACACATTCTCCAAAGGAGGGATTGTTTTAATCATGGGACTCAGCATATTACTCCATGCCTTGCGGTTCCATTCTTTAAGGCTTTCGTCAATAAGTCCATTGGGATCCGGACTTATTTGCCGAGCCTGACATTTTAATTCAAATAGATTCCGAAGCTCTTTGGCATTGAAATTTTCCCTGGATTTACAAAGGATAAACCATAAATCATAAAGGTCTCTGGGGCGCGGCCATTTCTTTTGCTGCTGCAAAAGACTGCGCATTTTTTCCGCAATTATTTCCTCCTTGGCATACGCCCCAATCTTAAACGGTTTAATATCCGCATAGCGGGAGGACACTGCCCGCATGACTCTTCTCTTCAAAAGCGGTTCATCGAACGTCAGATGTATTTTTACGCAAGGCAATCCTCCCGCGCGCTGTCCGCCCCGTGAATATTCAATGGGGATTTCCGCCTGAAAATCTCCCGGGATAGTCCGCGCAGGTTTTACATTTATTCTTAAACCGGATTTTGCGGATACCCATTCTGTAATTTTTAAAAGCCGCTTCCGGATAATTTCCAGCCCTCCGCTTTTCGGCCCGCAGGTAAAGTCAATATCTTCCGAAAAGCGATAATCCGCATAATAACAATGCCTGAGGCAGGTTCCGCCTTTAAAAATCCAGTCTTCAGGAGAAAGCCGCGGCCGCGATATGCCGCACAAAAGCCAGAGAATTATGTAATCTTTTTCGGTTTGATCAAACCTGAGCCCCTCTAAAGCGGCAAATCCATGAAGCTCGGCGGTGGTTATCATCGTGTCACTTTTGTATTTATGAGCAGTCCCCAGCGGCAGCTGCGCTTGCCTTTATGCGGCAGGCCGGGATCTAACGCCGAAAAACCGGAAGATAACGAAACTTGTTTCCTGAATGATTGCGCGTCCCCCAGCTTAAGCGTTTCCATCAGAAACCCCAAACGTTTAGCCGCGGCGGAATTGCCGATTTTGACGGCATAATTGCGCAATTTAATCTCATCCAGCTCTTTCCATGCGCCTGCCATGGCATTGGCAATTTCACCTATCCCTCCCGCATATTCAGGCAAATCCAAGCCGTCAATTATTGTTTTTTCTCTGTCTGTAATCTTAAATTCGCGTTCGTTTATCCAATCCTTTTTTATTCCGAAAAACTTTTTAGGCCTGAGGGAAATGATTTTGAAATTTATTCCCAGAATTTCTTTATTGGGTTGACGCACCGGGTGATTGGTAACCACAAAAACCGTCCGCGGCAGCTGCTCAGTCATGCCGTAATGATTTAAGGCTGACCAGTATGCGATGGCTGAGGGAGAAACGATTTCCATTGCTATCAGGAATTCGTGGATTTGCGGACTCCGCGTCTTTCCGGATGATATGGGGATGACAGTGTATTTGCCGCGTTTGATTTTGCGGATCCATCCTTTTTTTTGAAGTCTTTCTAAAAATTGCGGAGCAAAATCCTTAAGTTTAGCTCCTAAAACTTGTTTTGCGTCGTCAATTGTGAATACCGGTTTATCCCCTATTGACAGGATGAAATGGGCCTCATGGGCGCCCAGAGAGGGTTTAATGATATTTTGCATGCGGTTAATACTCCCTTGCGTATATTAACTACATATAAAATATAACATATGAAAGCTCAAAAATCAAGCCCGCGTATCGCTGCTCCTAAAAAGACATCTTGGAATCAGCGGAATTTGGTTTTAGTTTAAACTGTAACTTTCCGGTTAGTCCCGAACTTCGCCTTCTTTTCTCCATGAGCGCCAGAATTTTTCGGACTCGGCGTCTATTGTTTTTTTCCTGGCAGGGTCGTTCATCTTCATGTCTATTTTAAACGCAAACTCTTTCACGCCGGGCCTCAGATTAAAAACCCAGCTTGTGCGGAAATCATGAAAATCCCTGTAAAAAGTCAGGCCTTTGGCAAAAAACGACAGAGTTCTGAATTTGCCGGCTGAATCCGTAAGGACGATATATCTCAGCGCCGCGTCGATATGCCAGGATCTGTCTTTTGGACGCCAGCTCATTGTCTGGTTTATTATATAATCCGTCGGGGCGGAAATATAATGGCCCACGCCGAACCCGATATGATTTTTTTCGGGATTGCCGGCGTCGGCCTGAAGAAAAAACGCCCTGTTGCCGTCTTTTAAATCATATTCGTTTCTGGCGAAAACATTCAAATCAGGATGCGGGGTGTATCCCGCCTCCGCCGTAACAGGCTCAAATCTTTCTCCGGCATCCATTGTAACCGCCCTGAGTTTTCTTAAATCATACGCCGTGAAAACCCGTCCGTATATTTTCCTGTCGGGCCGGATAAAATTCTGGAAGAAAATCCTACTGGACTCAACCCCGTAATCAGCGGCGCTTCTATCTACGAAAAACCTGTTCGGCGCAAGTCTTTGCGAATATAAATACCCCAAATCAAAGCTTCCCAAAAGGGAGTTGTATCTCAAATTAGTATTTGTTCCGTAACGGCCCGTACATAAATCCCTTTTTATACCCGAAGCGGACAAAGCTGAAAAATTAGCGGTTTCATCATAATAAACGACAGGGACAAGGCTTAGTTTTTTTACCACCGGGATAGTCTGCGTCACGGACCACCTTGCTCCGGCGCTTTTATTAAACGGGCCGGCTCCGGCAAATCTTGTGCTGTCAAAAAAGGCGGTAAAGGTATTAAGAACCGGTATTTTTTTTACCGCAAAAGGCGAAGTCTGAAAATCAAGCCTCGGGTAAGTTTCCGAGGCTTTTTTGAATTTATTAAAAGAAGGCATTTTATCGTCTCTGCGCGAAAAACTCAGGCGCGACATCGTAAAAGGGGTCTGCCTGACAAAAGCGGCGCTTGCATTCATATCAGGACTCACCGCAAACGGATTATTCCTGAAAAAATCATTGTTAAAATTGGGATCGGACACAAGCCTAAACTGCGACTGCCAGAAATAATCAGACCCGGCGGCGCAGGTTGAACAGGCAGAAACGCCCTTATTAAGCATATGCCAATTGCCGCCGGCTATGCCCCATCTTCCGGAATCCATGCCTTTTTCTTTTATCCTGAACGCCGAAATACCCGCCTTAAGCTTTTCAGGATTATTATAGTCGCTTTCCGCTCCTATTCCATATCCTTTCATTGAAAAATAATCCAGAAAAAATTTACCAGTGGAATATCTGTTGAATCTGGTTGTTGTGGTTGTTTTTGCGTATATTCCGTTCCTTTCATCATATCCCGGCTTAAGATACGTCACAAAACGCTTGTCGGGATTTAAAGACCGGAAGAAAAGGGGAGAATAAAAAACCGGCACATTCCTGACATAAAAAACAGAATTATAGGCCGTAAGCCTGCGCAGAGGCTTCACGCTTAGCTTTCCCACGGATATCGTGTAATGCGGAGGGAACTCGCTGCATGACGTTATTACGGCTTTGCGGTAAATATGATTTTTTTCTTTTATGCTGAGACTCCTGCCGTGCACGCGCCATGTGCCGTAAAGTCCGTACACATTTTCCATGTACGCGTCCCCGCCCGCCATATCGAACTTTCCGTTTTCCCCAAAAACCGCATTGCCGCCTTCTTCAACCGACACGGGCCCGGATGACAACGCCACGCGGCTGGAATTCCAGAGGTTGAATTCCTCGCCTCTTATTATCCGGTCCGGAAGACCGCCTTCTCTTTCTGTTTCGGTTATTTTTACCCGGCCTGTAAGATTAAGCCTGTCCTGCGCATGCCAATATTGCGTCTCATCCGCTTCAAAAAGCATATGGACGGATCCGGTCGCCGAAGGAAGCTCATAAGCGCCGGCCGAACCGGTGAGAGAAATGAGAAGATATAATAGAGTGAGTTTTTGATTCATGCCATGGAATTGTTGATAGAATTGAAATAAGATTATGGACGGTAGACAGAAAAAATTTGTTCTACCTTCTACTGTCCCAAACAAACCTTAAAAGCAGTGAGTTTGGGGCGGCCCATTCTCAAGGCTTTAGTGGAAAGAATGGGACATTTACCGTTTACCATCTACCATCTTTAAGCGGGTTTTTTCGAGAGCGTAAAGGGCCGCTCCGAAAGAGCCCAAATCCGCGGTCTTTGCCATAATTATCTTCATAAACTCAAACGGGGTTGTTATATGCTGCTCGGAAAGAACCTCTTTCATAGTTCCGGCAAAATGCCGCATCGCCCTTGAAACGCCTCCCGTAAGCACTATCCGTTCGGGATTAAAAAGCAGGGCTAGACTGGCGATCCCGTAGCCCAGATACCGGCCGGTGTCGGCCCAGATTTTTTTTGCCGCGGGATCATTCTTGTCGGCCGCCTGCGTAAGCAGGAGCGTGCTTATATGCCCGTTTTCCGCGCATATTTTCTTAAGAATGGAATTTTTCGGAGCGCGGGCAAGCGCCTTTTTTGTCCTGCGCGAGATAGCATAACTTCCGATATAGGCTTCAAGACAACCCCTGCCTCCGCAGTGGCACGGTTCGCCGTTTATGAATATTTTGGTATGGCCTATCTCTCCGGCGGAACCCGTCGACCCCCTGAAAATCTCGCCGCCGAGAATTATTCCGCATCCGACTCCGGTTCCAAGCGTTATGGTTATGACATTGCCGTATTTTTTCTTCAATTCAACGGCATATGCGCCCCACGCCGCCATATTGGCGTCATTATCAAGCAGACAGGATATTCCTGTTTTATCCTTAAGCATTTTAACTATCGGGATATTCCGCCAGCGCTCCAGATTGGGAGAAAACCGCATTATCCCCCTGGAAGAATCGATATCGCCTGCGACGCCCAGTCCAACGGAGCGGATATTTTTTCCAAGATCGGTCTTCCATGTGTTAAGCACGGCCGCTATCTTGTCGGCAAACGCAACAGGACCTTTTTGCGGCTCAGTAGGCACGCTTATCATGCGCAAAAGTCTGCCGTCGGGCCTGACTGCCGCTATCTTGATATAAGTTCCTCCGATATCAACGCCTATTCCGATCATTGTTATTCCCCCGGTAGTCCAACAATTTCAGTATATTACCGACCAGATACAAAGAGCCGGTTACAACAACCGGCGTTCCGCGCCTGACAGCCGAAAAAAATGCGGCGGTATGCTCAGAGTGAACTTCCACATCAGCATCAGGCCTGACAGACTGGACGGTATCGGCAAGCATGTGCGGATCCATTGCGCGGCCTGAAACCGGAACAGTAACTATAACCTTTTCCAGATGACGGCTGAGATTGCGTAAAAAACCGCAATAATCCTTGTCTCTCATCATGCCGATAAGAAAAACCGGTTTTTCGCCGGATAATGGATATTCGGAAATCGTCTCAGATAATGCAGAGGCGGCAGCGGGATTATGCGCCCCGTCAAGTATGACCTTAACGCTTTTACCTGAAATACCGGTTTCCATTATCTGAAAACGGCCCGGCCATCTTATGCCTTTTAATCCCCCGGCCAATGCCGACTCGTTGACGGCGAATCCTTTTTTTGCAAGCCTATCAATGCATTTTACCGCTATCGACGCATTTATAATCTGATGCCTGCCCATAAGCCCCAGCTGAAAGCTCCGGCCCGCGGCGTCTTTGACGGAAATTATTCCTTCAGCCCAATCAAATTTAACAGGCTTAAGCATACTGCCTGCGCTTAAAAATTTAATATCCACTCCCGCGGTTAAAGCCGAATCTTCAATAACTCCGCGGACATCTGAATTTACAGGGCCGCAAACGCAGGCAGTTCCGGTTTTGAAGATGCCCGCTTTTTCAGCGGCGATGGAAACCGTATCTTTTCCCAAATACCGGGTATGGTCCAGAGAAACCGAAGTTATAACGCTCAAAAGCGGTTTTGGAATGACATTCGTGGCATCCAGCCTGCCGCCCAATCCCGCTTCAATCACAGCTATATCGACTTTCTTTCTGCGGAAATAAAGAAACGCCGCGCAGGTTAACGTCTCAAAAAAATTAAGCCGCGATTCCTCCGCTCCGGCGACTTCGCCTATTATCGCTCCCAACTCCTCCCTTGCTATGCTCTCGCCGTTTACTTTTATCCGCTCCGTTATATCCACCAAATGCGGCGAAGTGTAAAGACCCGTTGAATAACCGGCGCACCGCAAAATAGAATCAAGGAAAGCGCACACAGACCCTTTGCCGTTCGTGCCGGCGGTATGTATGAAAGCTGTTTTTTCATGCGGACTGCCGAGTTTTCTAAGACAGGCGGACACAGCCTCTAATCCGCCCTTTGCGCCGGATTTTTGCTTTTCTTCAAGTACTTTTACCGCTTCATCGAAAGTCATATCTTGTAAGACGGGAGACGGAAGACGGTAAACGGTAGACGGCGAATGCAAAAGAAAAAACCAAAAAACAAATTATTTTTCGCTTTTCCTCTTTCATTTCCCTTTTACCTTCTACCGTCTCCCGTTTACCGTCTTCATCATTCTTGAACTCTTTTAATATCGGCTCCCAGAGCCCTGAGCTTTTGCTCCATACAGGCATAGCCCCTGTCTATGTGATAGACGCGTCTTATTTCCGACCTGCCTTTTGCCGCAAGCGCCGCTATAACAAGCGCCGCTCCGGCTCTTAAATCAGAAACCATAACGGGAGCGCCTATAAACCCGCAATGACCTTCCACAAAAGCGGAATTTCCGCTTACCTTTATCTGAGCTCCCATTCTATTAAGCTCCGCCGCATGCATAAACCTGTTTTCAAATATTTCTTCCCGGATTATGCTCTTGCCGTCAGCCATGCACATCAGAGCCAGCCACTGAGCCTGTAAATCCGTGGGAAATCCGGGATACGGCTCTGTTTTTACGCTCACGGCGCGCGGAATGCCCTGTGATTCTATTTTTATATCGTCCCGGGATGCCGATACCTTCACTCGCGCTTTTCTTAACAGTCCCATAAGGCATTTGAGATGTTCGGGAACGCATTTTTTAAGAGTTATTTTACCGCCTGCCGCGGCGCAGGCCAGCATATACGTGCCGGTTTCGATTCTATCGCTTATTACATTATGCCTTGCGCCGCAAAGATTTTTCACCCCGTTTATTTTTATTACACCCGCGCCGTCGCCTTTTATATCCGCCCCCATATTCCTTAAGAAAACGGCCAAATCGCATATTTCAGGCTCTCTGGCGCAATTCTCAAGAATTGTGAGTCCGGGCACAAGACAAGCGCACATCATAAGATTTTCAGTGGCGCCGACGCTTGGAAATGGAAATTTTATCCTGTTTCCGGCAAGCTTCACGGCTTTTATTACAAGATAACCCTGATCATGAGAAATTTTAGCCCCAAGTTTTTTAAAAGCGTCAAGATGTATGTTTACAGGCCTCACGCCTATGGTGCATCCGCCCGGCATAGAAACGCGCACTTGTTTAAAACGCGCGAGAAGAGGGCCCGAAACAAGAAAAGACGCCCTCATCTGCTTGACCAGCTCATACGGAGCTTCCGTGCGCAGACAGCTCTCGGTATTTATTGTTGAGACCTTGCCGTCAAACCCGCTTTTTTTCCCCAGATGGTTCAAAATCCTGTGAGCCGCCGTTATATCGCGCAGCTGCGGCACATTGCAGATTTCACATTTTTCTTTTGTAAGCAGAGAGGCGAAAAGAATCGGCAACGCGGCGTTTTTTGAACCGCCTATTGTTATCGCCCCCTTAAGCCTGCGTCCGCCTTCAATAATGAATTTATCCATTTTTTCTAGCAAAAACAAACCTGTCGACTCCGGAATAATCTTTTATGATTTCCGGTTTATTCCAAAAACCCGACTTGTCAATCATATGAGCGGACGGGCCTGCCTGGCCGATTCCGACTTCCATGCAAAGCCATCCTCCCGGCAGAAGCCGGCCGCTTGATTCTTCCGCAAGCCTTCTTATAAAATCCATCCCGTCACTGCCTCCGTAAAGCGCTTCAAAAGGCTCGTAATGCAGTTCGCGCTGAAGAGTTTTAATCTGCCCTCCGGGAACATACGGGGGATTGGATACTATGATATCGGCCCGCATATCCAGTCCGCGGACTCCGCTGATTCTCGCAAGCCGTATTCTTTCAGATACTCCGTGTTTTTTTGTATTCGCGCCGGCGCATTCAAGGGCCGCGGCAGACACATCGGTGGCAAGCAGCCCGATATTCTTCATTTTTACGGCCAAAGCTATCGCTATGCATCCGCTTCCGGTGCCTATGTCGGCCGCCGTGATTTTTTCCTTTTCCGGACATATCCGCAGAACCTGTTCAACCAGCTGTTCGGTCTCCGGCCGGGGAATGAAAACACCCGGCCCGACATTGAGCATTATCCCCATAAAATTGTGTTCGCCGAGGATATACGACAAAGGCTCGCCTTCATATTTACGCCTCAGCATTTCAATATACCGCGAATATTCCCGCTCTCCCACTTCCATGTTCCTGTCGCTCAGCAAAGAAAGCCTCGCAATTCCCATACAGCTGGCAAGCATCCATTCGCAGTTTGCGCAGGACTCGGTTATCCCTCTGGATTCAAGCATAGCCATGCCGTAATCAAGCGCCGCTCCCACCTGAAGTTCCGCTGTTTTTTTCATGGTATGTCTCCTGAATTTCGTTCAGCATTGCTGAGCAGCATCGCCGCCCTGTGATTTTTTAAGGCTTCAAGCATCGGAAAAAGATCCCCGTCCATTATGGCCTGCATATTGTGCCACGACTGATTCAGCCTATGGTCGGTAACCCTGCTCTGTGGAAAATTATAGGTTCGTATCTTCTCCGATCTGTCTCCGGTGCCTACCTGCTGTTTTCTTTCTTTGGCGATAGACTCGCTTTGGGATTCCTCAGCCATCGCTAATAGTTTGGATTTAAGCATCTTCATCGCCCTTTCGCGGTTCTGTCCCTGCGACCTTTCCTGCTGGCATTGCACCACTATGCCGGTGGGGATATGCGTTATGCGCACGGCTGTTTCCACCTTGTTGACATTCTGCCCTCCGGCTCCGCCGGCGCGGTAAGTGTCCAGTTTTAAATCTTTAATATCAACCTGAACATCTATATCCTCGGCCTCAGCCATTACCGCCACAGTGCATGTCGAGGTGTGCACTCTTCCGGAAGCCTCGGTAAGCGGAACGCGCTGAACCCTGTGCACGCCGCCTTCGTCTCTGAGCCACGAATAAGCGCCGTTTCCGGCTATGAAAAGAGACGCCTGCTTGCAGCCTTTAAGGCCGGTGCCGGTCAACTCCACAATCTCCGCCTTCCATCCCCTGCCCTGGGCAAACCGCGTATACGCGCGCAGAAGCTCGGAAGCGAACAACGCGGCCTCGTCTCCTCCCGCGCCGGCCCTTATCTCCAGAAACACATTTCTGGAATCTCTGGGATCGCGCGGAAGAAGCATAATCCGTATTTCAGATTTAAGTTCCTGACCGCGCCGATTAAAAGATTCCAACTCGGACAAAGCAAGAGCCGCTAATTCTTTGTCATTTCCATTGATAATCCCCTCGGCCTCCTTAATGTGCGACTCTGTTTTTTTAAATTCGCCGATAAGCTCCGCGATAGGCCGAAGATAAGCATGTCTTTTTGACAACTCCCTGACCTCATCAAACGGGGCGCTGCCGGAGGCAAGCCGTTCTTCGATTTTTGTAAACTCGGTCAATATCTTATTCAGATCCATATAAAAAATAAAGGCACGGCAAAAAACCGTGCCTTTAAAACCCGTTTTTCCGCTAAGCCTTTTTTTCTTCCTTTACTTTCGCCGCTTTTGTTTTTGCCTTCGCTTTTGCGGCCGTCTTTATCGGCGAGGTCGTAAGAACCTTCATTCTGGGAGCCGCTGTTTTCTTAACTATTTTTTTCGGCGCGCGCGCCACCATCTTGCCGCCTGTCGCCGCGAATCTCTTCTGGAAACGCTCAACCCGGCCGGTAGTGTCAAGAAGCTTCTGCTTGCCGGTAAAAAACGGATGGCAGGCCGAGCATATCTCCAGCTTTATCACCGGTTTGGTGGAGCGGGTTATAAAAGTATTCCCGCAGACGCATGAAACTTCCGCATTCACATATTTAGGATGTATTCCTGATTTCATATTTTCCTCTCAAAGCACAGATTTATTCAGTCCAACCTTTATTATATTATATTATCGTATAAGACGATAGAAGGCCTGACTGATATAAATTTCTTCTCTTTTTTTCTCTTCCTTTTACCGTCTCCCATCTACCTTCTACCCTCTTCTATTATTTTTTGCCCATTTTTATTCGGGGATTCATAGGCCGGCCCGCCGCATCGCGTATTTCAAAATGCAGATGCGGACCGGTAGATAAACCCGACGACCCGACTTTTCCCAGAACTGTTTTTGCTTTTTGGACATAATTTCCGGCCTGCACGCTTATCGCCGAAAGATGTCCGTATCTGGAAACCGCCCTGTCGGAATGCTTCACGTCAACGACATATCCATAGCCTTCTATCCAGCCGGCATAAGTCACCATTCCGCTTCTGGAAGGAAATACAGGAGTGCCTATGGGCATGGGAATGTCCCAGCCGCGGTGCATTAGTCTTTTTTTTAGTATGGGATGAGTTCTTTTGCCGTAGCCGGAACTGACCCTTACGGCCGCGCCTCCGGCAAAAGGAAACTTATATGTATCCAAAGCGAGATATACGCCGGGCAGAAAAACACGGTCTCCCTTCGTAAATTTATACTTTTCCAAAAGAGCGGAAGCGGGCAGGTTATTGGCCATGATTATCTGCTCCTTGAAGATCCTGCCGTTATCCTGTTTTTTTTTAAATCTCCCCAAGATAGAATCAAGAGTTTCGGTCTTGGCGGTTACTTCGTAAAGAAACCCGCTGCCGTTATGCACCCTTACATATCCTCCTTTGCGCAGATAAATGAACTCATTCTGGTTCGTGCTCTGAAGAGACCGAATGTCTGTTCCGTAAAGCCGGGCAAGAGAATGAACGCTTTCACCCTGATTAAGTTTATGCCTGCCGTGAATAAGAAAATCCACGTTCCTGAATATTTCAGGACCGGGCTCATCGGGACCCGCCGGCATTAACACGGAGAATCTGTTAATCCTATCGGGGGAATATGCGCCGGCGGACATACCCGCGCCGGTCGACGCGAAAGATAAACCCGCCGGAATTGCCGATAATACGACGAACAACGCTGTTTTCAACATCGCGAACCCTGCTTTTTTTCTATTCTTTCTTCTTTTGCCTCTGTTGTGGTTTCGGCCTCCTGCCTCAACCACTTCCCCGCATTTGACTGCAAATGCTTCGGTCGCTTCTTTTGCTTCCTTTGCTTTCTTTCTTACTTATCCATGCTGGAAAGCTCCATTGATTTAAGAAAATCTTTATTGGATTTAGTGGCGGAAAGTTTTTCGGTAAGCAGTTCCATGGCATCTACGGGATTCAATGGAGCGAGCACTTTGCGCAGTATCCACACTTTATTAAGCTCGTCCTCGCTAAGCAAAAGCTCCTCTTTTCTTGTGGACGTCCTGTTTATATCTATGGCCGGGAATATTCTTCTATCCGAAAGTTTGCGGTCAAGATAGACTTCCGCATTTCCCGTGCCTTTAAATTCCTCAAAAATAACATCATCCATTCTGCTTCCCGTTTCAACCAGCGCGGTCGCTATTATGGTAAGAGAGCCGCCTTCTTCTATGCATCTTGCCGCGCCGAAGAATCTTTTGGGCCTCTGCAAGGACGTGGATTCCAGCCCCCCCGACAGAACTCTTCCGCTGGAGGGAGTTATTGTGTTATATGCGCGGGCAAGACGGGTTACGGAATCCAGCAGTATTACCACATGCTGTTTGTGCTCAGCCAAACGCTTGGCTTTTTCAAGCACCATCTCAGCCACCTGAACATGCCTGTCCGCAGGCTCGTCAAAAGTAGAGGCTATCACCTCTCCTTTTACCGAACGCTGCATATCGGTTACTTCCTCGGGCCGTTCGTCTATCAGAAGCACGATAAGAGCGATCTCGGGATGATTTGTAGTAAGCGAATTAGCGATCTTTTGAAGTATTATCGTTTTTCCGGTTTTGGGAGCGGCGACTATAAGAGCGCGCTGGCCCTTGCCTATGGGACATATAAGGTCTATCACCCTCGTCGTATATTCGCTTTTTGATGTTTCAAGAAAAAACCGGCTGTTCGGATGAAGCGGGGTCAGATTATCAAAAAGAGCTCTGTGCCCCAGCTTTTCTATTTCAAGACCGTTCACGGCTTTAACCTGAAGCAAAGCGAAAAACCTTTCCCCTTCTTTAGGAGGCCGTATAAAACCGGCCACCGTATCGCCTTTGCGCAGTCCGAATTTTTTTATCTGCGAAGGGGAAATATATATATCGTCAGGGCCCGAAATATAATTATAATCAGGAGAACGCAGAAATCCGAATCCATCCGGAAGTATTTCCAAAACCCCCGCTCCCGAGATAGACCCTTTTTCCTTTGCCTGCGCCTCAAGTATCTTGCCGATTAACTCCTGCTTCCTGAATCCCGATACGCCTTCCACGCGCAGGTTCTCCGCCATTTTAGTTAATTCAGCCATAGTCATCTTGGACAAAAACGTGGCATCAAGCATCGGAGACTGCGCATTGGAGTTTTCCGGCTTTGGAGACTTCTTGCAATCCACAGCTGGAACTGCCACTGCCGAAACATCATTTACCGCTTTACCCGCTGATTCCTGACTAGTAGGACGATTCTGCATGGTTTTATTAACCCCCTAGACTAATATTCTTAAGGCTGAATAGAACGAATCAACCTGAACAAAAAGATTATCCAACGACCCGTCATTAAGAATAACCGCATCGGCAAAACATGCCTTTTTCACGGCAGACAGCTGCGCCTTGATCCTTCTTCTCACCTCGCTTCCGCTCCAGCCCCTTTTTATCGCGAATTCCAACTGTCTTGAAAAATCGCAATAAACAGCGGCCGTGATATCAAACCGGTTTTGTATGCCGCTTTCAAACAGCAGGGGAGCGTCCACAACGATAATTTTTCGACCGCATTTTTTTATAATTTCGCTTATCCTGCGCAGTATCCGCGGATGGAGCGTATTTTCAAGCCAATTCCGCATTTTGGGAACTTCAAAAACATCATCCGCAAGTTTGGCTTTGTCGATGCCGCCGCAGGAAAGCAGATATTTGCCGCCGAATTTTTCAAAAAGCGCCTTATAGCCGTAATTTCCTTTTTCAAGCGACTGCCGCGCGAGAGAATCGGCGCATATGACAAAAGCGCCAAGCTGTTTAAACCTTAATGAAACCGTGCTTTTTCCGCATCCCGGTCCGCCGGTAAGCCCGACTATAAGGCGTTTCCTGTTTAACGGCCGCTGATGAAACAATTCCAAATTATTAAAATTAGAAGTCATCGGGGTTTAATTCTATGGGAATATTTCCGCATCACAGCCTTTTCTTCTTCGGTGAGAGAGCTTATTCCTTTATCGCTTATCTTATCCAGTATTCTATTGACTTCGTTTTCCATGCCGGAAATATCCGATTCCCTTGATGTGTCCGCGCGCCTTTGAGTCTGCTCCAGCCTGCTCATGAGGCTCGGATACCATTTTAAATATATATATCCCGTAAGCATTCCGCCCAGATGCGCAAGATTCGCAACGCCTGAATTGCCCCCAGAAACCGAGGCGATGAACGCAAGCAGGCAGAATATAAACGCCATCTGCCGCGCTGTCACCGGAAAAAGGAAATAGATATACACCGTTGCTTCAGGGTAAATCACGGCGAAGGCCGCCAAAAGTCCGTATATAGCTCCGGAAGCTCCTATTATGGGCTCTGCCGAACCAGGCGTAAAAATTAAATTAAAAACCGCGGCGCCTATGCCCGTAATAAAAAAATATTTGGCAAATTTTACCGAACCCCATGCTGATTCAATAAGCCTTCCGAACATCCACAGCATAAGCGTGTTAAAAAGCAGATGCAGCAGGCCGCCGTGCATAAACATATATGTGACAATCTGCCAGACCCAGAAATCATGAGTCACCCTTGCAGGGATAAGGCCCAGAACAAGATCCGCCCTGTAACCAAAGACAACCCTGAGCAGATAGCCCGCGCCGCAGGCTATGACCAGCATACGGGTTATCGGAGGAAGCTTGTTAAAAGATAACGGTAAAATATTTTTCATGTTATCAAGAATCGTTATAACTGCTCTGGTAGCCAGAAGTCAGGAGTCAGAATTCAGGAGTAAGAAGTCGTAACTCATTCTGAATTCTGGATTCTGTCTACTGCCTACTTTCTGCTTTGTTCGCTTATTTTGCCTCTTTTGCCTCCCTTGCTTCCGTTGCTGTCGTTTCCATATCCTGCCAGTTTGCCCCGCTTTTCAGCGAAACAATCAGCGGGATTTTAAGCTTAAACGCATTTTCCATATCCGCTTTTATTATCCCCGCGCATCCTTCAATATCGCGGAGCGGAATTTCAAAAAGGAGTTCGTCATGAACCTGCAAAAGCATTTGCGCCGTGAAAGAGGAATCTGAACAGGCTCTCGCATGAATAGCAAGCATGGCTTTCTTTATTATATCGGCCGAGCCTCCTTGTATGGGAGTATTCACAGCCGCCCTTTCTGCAAATGCCCTGATATTTCCGTTTGAAGAATTAATTTCCGGAATATACCGAACCCTGCCGGTAAAAGTGCGCACAAAACCGGATTGCCGGGCGCAAGCCTTGTTCTCCTCAATCCATCCGGCGACTCCCGCATATGTCTTGAAATAATTATCAATATATAACTGCGCTTCTTCTCTGGTTATTCCCAGTTCCGCCGAAAGCCCCGAAGCGGTCTGCCCGTAAATTATCCCGAAATTAACAGTCTTTGCTCTTCTGCGCGTCTCTTTGTCGACTTGTTCCGGAGCAAGTCCGAATATGCCGCAGGCGGTTTTTAGGTGTATATCTTCGCCTTTTTCAAAAGCTGAAACAAGCGCTTCGTCTCCGCTGACATGCGCTAATACGCGCAAATCTATCTGCGAATAATCGGCGGACAGCAAAACAAACCCCGGTTTGGGAACAAAAGCCCTGCGCACAGCCTGTCCCATGCGCGAATGAGCGGGGATGTTCTGCAGATTCGGCCTTGAACTTGAGATTCTGCCGGTGGAAGTGCCGGTCTGATTCAAGCTCGTATGAATTCTTCCCTCTTTCTGTCCGGAGCTCTCTAAAAGATTTTCAACAAAAGCGGATTTAAGTTTTGAGGCTTCCCTGTACTGCAGTATTTTAGGCACAATTTCATGAACAGAGGAAAGAGAGAGAAGAGTTTCTTCGTCGGTGGAATAGCCGGTTTTATTTTTTCTTCCGGCGGGAAGGCGGAGTTTTTCGAAAAGAAGGAACCCCAGCTGTTTTGGTGAATTGATATTTACGGGTATTCCGGCCAGCTCATTTATTTCAGCTTGCAGTAAAAGCATTTTCTGGTCAAGTTCCCGCCCCAAAAACCCCAGCTGTTTAACATCTATTCCTATCCCCCTGCTTTCCATGGCCGCAAATACCGGAATAAGCGGCGCTTCCATATCCTCATAAAGCCCCGATACCTGCTGTTCCAGCATTTTCCGCCCAAGCGCTTCTTTAAGCTTCCATATAAAAACAGATTGCTCCGCCAAGGCCTCAGGCGCGGGCAGGACAGGAGCCGCTTCGCATAGATATTCGGCGGTTAATTTAAAAAAATCATAGCTTCTGGCCGACGGATTAAGGCAATAAGCCGCTATTTCGGCGTCAAACAGCGGCCCGCACCGGGAAAACTCAAGACCAAGGCATCTGATAACCGGCTTTAAACCGTGCCCTGTTTTTATTTTTGACGGATCCGCAAAAAAAGACGCCAAAGATTTTCTATCATCATCCGTAAGCAAAGATTCCCGTTTTACGCAAACGCCTTTATCCGGCACCGCCATGCACAGCCAGCCGTCAAGAACCTGCAGAAATATGCCGGCGCCGGACTCCGCGCTTTTAATTATACTGTCCCAATCTGAAAACTCCGGCAGCTCTCCGGCCCCCTCAGCCGGACCTCCGGCGTATGCCATGGCCATATCCAGCAGACCGCTGAATTCCAATTTCTTGAACATTCCGATGAGGGTTTCCATTGAAGGCGCAGACGGCTTAAAATCATTAATCTCCGAATCCAAAACCACATCCGCATCCAGCGAAACCAGTTTTCTGTAAAGCCGCGCGGCGGCGGCGGACTGTTTTAATTTCAGCGCAACCGGGGCAGGGATTGCCGGATGCTCCTTTTCCGCCTCTTCTATTATTTTCTCGAGGCTGCCGTATTCTTCCAGCAGTTTTAAGGCTGTTTTGGGGCCTATGCCCTTTACCCCCGGAATATTATCGGAACTATCTCCCGTAAGCGCAAAATAATCGGCAAGCTGTCCGGGCTGCAGCCCGTATTTTTCTTTAACTTTATCGGACTCCATAAAACAGCCGCCGGAGCCGTTCCATACGCTCACTTGTTCATTTACAAGCTGAAGAATATCCTTATCCGCGCTTACAATCACCGCCCGCACTCCCGATCCGGAAAATTTCTTTGCTACGGAAGCCATCAGATCATCCGCTTCAAACCCTTCAGCAGCCGCGATTCTAAGACCCAGACTTTTGGCCAGATCCCTGGCTAATGAAAGCTGGCTTTTAAGCGCCTCGTCTGTTTCTTTCCTATTGGCCTTGTATTCTCCGTAAAGACTGTGGCGGAAATTTTTCCCGGGAGAGTCAAAACAAACAGCCACATACCCTGGGGTTTTCTCTCTTATCAGCTTAAGAAGCATGCGGGCGAATCCGTAAAGCGCTCCGACTTCCTCTCCTCTGGAAGTGGTAAGCCTGGGCAATGCATGGAAATTTTTATGAAGGAATCCATGCGCGTCGATTATATATATCTGTTCAGGCTTCATGATAAATTGCGGGATCACAGCGAAATATGAGGCTCGCCCGCGCTTTACAAGCGGAATCCCTCCGTAGCAAAATAGCATTCATCTGCGAAGGAGGATAAAAACAAGGCAGGCCGCTGTAAGATTAAAATTGCTCGGGTTGTTCAGCCTATGGACGATAAGCAGATTAAGAAGATAGCCGATGACCGGAAGATTGTAAAACAAAGAACAAACTAAATTATCCTCTGTTTATTTTCTTCCATCTACCTTTTACCATCTACCATTTCCCTTCTTCCAATTTCTGCTTACAGCTACACCAGCTGGTCTAAACGCTTTTTAAGTTCAGCTTTTGATTGAAGTCCTACCAGCTGATCCATCACTTTCCCTTCCTTGAAAAACATTACCGTAGGAATCGCTGAAATATTGTAATTGGACGCTGTGGCGGGACTGCTGTCGGTGTTGAGTTTGCGGATCTTCACTTTTCCGGAATATTCGCGGGATAATTCTTCTATAACCGGCGCGAGCATGCGGCATGGACCGCACCATGGCGCCCAAAAATCCACCATTACCGGCTGCGCACTGTTGATAACCTCATCCTTAAAATTTGAATCATTAATTTCTATTTCGGCGCTCATATATAATCTCCTTTTTCGGGGGACCCGTCTATGTTAAAAGTCGAAACCGACAACTTCTCAATGATTTTATATGGATTTTATTCCCGGATATCTAGGTAAGAATTTTCTATGAACCGCCCGCATACCTGCCAATTACTAAAGTAGCAGACTTCAAGGCTTCTTGTCAAGCAAATATTTTATTTCCTCCCATAAAACTTCAATTTTCGCCGGTTTTGAAATAAAAGTATCGGCCCCGGCAAGCATGCCTTCCGCTCTATCCGCAGGTTCGGTATATTTAGCGGAAAGCAGTATTATCGGAACTTTTTTGAGCCTGGAAGATTTTTTTAATATCCGGCATAGTTCAAAACCGTGCATATCCGGCAGTTGTATGTCCAAAAGTATAATGGAGGGCTGGTTTTCTTCCAGCAGTTTAAGCGCCTGCGCCCCTGTTCCCGCTGATTTCACGTCTACGCCCTTGGTTGCGAAACTATCCCTCAGCGTCTCCGTAAAGTGCTCATCATCATCAACTACAAATATTGAAATGGACATATTAAGACGGTAAACGGTAGAAGGTAAACGGTAAAACAAACTCTATTCCATTTTCCGCCTGCTTTCTTTCTTCCGTTGCCTCGTTAGCTTTTGTTACTTCTTTTGCCTCTTTTGCTGCCGTTCTTTTACCAGCCGAAACTTAACCTGTCGATAAGAATCTGCGGAATGCCTTTGCGCCACATTAAATTCTGTGTTTTTTGCACCGGATATTTTAGTTTTATCCATTCAAATGAATTCTCCTGCGAATCATAAATTCCGCAGGAAGCCCTTGGGTCCCTGTCCCTGGGCTGCCCCACCGAACCGGGGTTTATCATATACCTCGTATCAGGCTCCAAAATTAATTTGCGCTCAGGCTCAAAAAACTGTATGCGCGGAAACTGCGTTTTTTTCTGGCTGAAAAACAGCGGCAGATGACTGTGTCCTATAAAACACGGGGAAATCTTCCAATGTTCGGCATTTGCAAGATACTGATCGCCGGTAATAAGATATTCCTCTGACGGATTGCGCGGCGAGCCGTGCACAATAGTGAAACCGCTTTCTTCGTGAAACTTAGGCAGTTTTTTTAGAAATTCTACGGACTGCGCCGTAAGCTCGTGTATGGTCGACTGTATAACGGCTCCGGCGTAGGAATTGAACCATTTCATGGAAATATCGCCGAGAACTCCCAAATCATGATTCCCGTTTACGCAAAACAGATTTTCAAGTTTTGAAACAGCTTCTATGCATTCGTTAGGCTGTGGGCCGTAGCCAACCATATCGCCGCAGCATATGTATCCCTGCGCCTTTCTGTCTGAAAAATAATTCAACACCGCCTTCATGGCTTCGAAATTGGAGTGAACATCGGAAAGAACGCCGTATATCATTGTAGATTAAAATAATGAAAATGCTTGTAAGCTGTTAGGACACGCTTTCAACTGCAGCTGTCTCAGGCTTGTAATCGCGGAGATGCTCTTCGCCAAAAGGTTTTTCGAGGGCAACCGAAATTACCTGCGATACCCCGGCCTGCTCCATGGTGACTCCGTACAGGACATCCGCCATTTCCATAGTGCGCTTATTGTGGGTTATAATTACGAATTGGGTCTGTTTTGAAAATTCCCGTATAAGTCCGGCAAACCGTTCCACATTGGCCTCGTCAAGAGGAGCATCCGCTTCATCCATTATACAGAAAGGCGAAGGATTCACGCAGAAAAAGCTGAAAAGAAGCGCCAGCGCGGTAAGAGCTTTCTCTCCCCCTGAAAGCTGGGATATGCTCTGAAGTTTCTTTCCGGGCGGCTGGGCAAGTATTTCAACGCCGGTCTCAAGAAGATTGTCCGGCAGGGTCAGAACTATATCCGCCTCCCCGCCCTCAAAAAGCATTCCGTATATCCGCTTAAAATGCTCCCTTACCTGTCCGAATGTATGCCTGAAATTTTCCCGCGTGGTTGAATTTATTCTGGCGATGGCGGATTTCAGGTCATCTTTGGCTTTATTCAAATCTTCAACCTGGCTTCTGAGAAAATTGTCCCTCGCCGTCAAAGCCTCGTATTCCTCGGGGGCGGTCATGTTCACCGGTCCCATATTCTCCAGCCTGCGGCGCATCATGGCGACCCGCTCAGGATCTATGGTAATGCCGGAGTATTTTTCTTTTGCCGAGTCAACCGTAAGATTCCAGTTCTCGGAAAGGCGTTTTGTCATGTCCTCGGCCTGCGTCCGGCAGGAATTAATTTTAAGCTCAGACTCGTGCATTCTTCCCTGCAAGTCCTGCACGCAGGATTTCTTCTGCGAAACATCGGAATTTAAAGCTTCAAATTCATTATTAAACGCCGCCAGCTGTTCAAGAATGCCGCTTTCCAGTTTTTCATGCCGGGCAAGCTCGTCGCGCGCTGAAACCAGCGCTGCGCGGGCATTTTCAGTTTCAGCGGTAATACGGACTATGCTTTCGCGCAGTTCCTGCTTTCCGCTTGCATTTTTTTCTATCGCTATAGCGACGCCTGATTTCTCGTTTTCAAGCCTTAAGATATCGTCATTAAGACGGCCCAGACCTTCTCTTTTGCCGTCCGAAGCGGATTTCATGGAACCCAGAACTTCCATTAAGCCTGAATATTCTTTATGCAGAAAATCGCGGCGCGACTTAAAGCCTTCCAGCTCTTTTTTCTTTTCTTCCTGCTCCGTCTTAAAAACAATCATCCGCGCATTTAACGCTTCTATTGCGGAGGAACGCCGCTGAATGCTTAAACGCACGCCCGCGGATTCATCTTCGACCGCTTTAAGTTCAGCCGTCAGAATTTCCAAATTCTGCTGTTTCTGCTCAAGCGAAGCGGACAGCAGCTTGGCATTAAGCTCATAGGAATTCATCGCATCCTGCAGACCCGCGGCTATTGATTCGGTTTCCTGCCTTTCCCTTTCCAAAGAAGAATTTTCAGAAGAAAGCGCCGCCGACTGCTCTTCGAGAGATTTCAGTTCAAGACCTAATTTTTCCTCTTCGCCCCAATAGGGCTCCGGCAGCATGGCATTTTCCGCTCCGCCGCATATCCAGAACTGCCCTCTGACCGAACCGTCCGAAACAAAAACGCTTTTTAAAAGATAATTTACAAGCCGCTCATATTCGGGAGGGCAGGATATTCTCTCCCGCATGGTTTTTGCGCTTTCAGGCAATCCCCATAACTGCGCCTGCTCGGCGTATTCAGGCACTGCGGACAGAATTATTAATCTACATCTGCCCGCGCCTGAATTTTTCAGCAGATTTATGCATTCCGCCGCGGTTTCTGCGCTATCGCACACCACGGAATCAAGAAATCTGCCGAGCGCTTCCTCGGTTAAAACTCTGTCTTCAGGCTTTATTTCAAGGGCATGCCTCAGAGTGCCCCTCACTCCATTGATGCCGGCCGCCAAAACCGCCTGAGCGCCTATCCAGTATGAATCTTTGTTCCCCTGCGCTCTCAGCGCTTCGACAGTGGCCGTCGCCGCCGATTTCTTCGCTATCGTTTCCGAGATACGGCAGGAAAGAGCTTCAAGCCCCGCTATGATGGTTTTACGCCTTTCCTGCGCCGAGGCATATTCGCTTTGCGTTTTTTCAAGTTCCGCCTTCTTCGAATCAAGTTCTGTTTTCAGTGAAACCAGTTCCTGTGAAAGCAAAGAATGCGCCGCTTTCGCTTTTTCGCCTTCCTTTTCAAGCCCCGCGATATTTTCCCTGTCCCGCGTAAGATTGGATTCCTCCGACGCAGTCTGCTTGGATATGTCAAGCTCGGACTGCATAAGCTCCATAAGCCGGGATTCCGCCGAAGTTATTCCCTCCTGCAGACCGCGTATTTCAACTTCCATTGATTTTGATTCGGAAATTTTCTGCTCGTATTGGGCCTGAAAAACTTCAAGCTCATTTTCCTGCGCGGTTATCATGGCGCGCAGAACATCCGTCTCCGGCCCTATTTCCTCAAGCCTTCTTGAAAGCCTTGCTCCATCCTCTTCAAGCTTTGCGATATGCTTTTCTATCGCGGCGATATTACTGCCGGAGCCGGCTATTTTCTCTTCCAGCCTCCCCATCTCACACTTAACCGAAGCTATTTTTTCGCTTATCTTCTGGGCTTCAACCCGTTTTTCGGACAATCCTATATTGAGAGCGGCCAGCCGCGCCTCCGCGGAGCTCACATATCCGCATAAATCGGAAAACTGGCGCCGCACGGGCTCAAGCTCGGAATTCTCCCTTTCTATGTCGGATACGCGGGCATGAATATCGGCCAAAAGCATAGCTACTTCAGCGGTTTCAAGCTCCTGCTTGTACTTCTGATGAAGCCTTGCCTTTCTGGCCTCGGAATCAAGCTTTTTAATCTGCTCCTCTATAAGCGCCAGCGAATCATTAAGCCTTGTGATATCTATATCGACTTTCTCAAGTTTTTTAAGCGCCTCGTCCCTTTTTGCCTTGTATTTGGAAACTCCGGCCGCTTCCTCAAACAGTTCCCTGCGTTCCTCCGGCCTGGCTTTAAGCACGAATTCAACGCCGCCCTGATCTATAATGGCATAGCCTTCTCCGCCTATGCCGGTATCCAGAAACATTTCCCGTATATCGCGCAGTCTGCACTGCACTTTATTAAGGTAATATTCGGACTCTCCGGAGCGGAAAATTTTTCTTGTGACGGTGACTTCGCTGAAGTCAACGGGGAGGCGCTTCGATTCATTGTCGAAAATGAGGTTTACTTCAGCC
The DNA here is from genome assembly GCA_964520045.1 of uncultured Elusimicrobiales bacterium. Lineage (GTDB taxonomy): Bacteria > Elusimicrobiota > Elusimicrobia > Elusimicrobiales > CAZFMJ01 > CAZFMJ01. The sequence continues at coordinate 22,165 of CAZFMJ010000025.1, forward strand.
ATGTGCAGAGACGGCCTGTTTTTTGTTCCGCCGAAAATGACATCCACCATGGAAGACGAACGCAAAGACTTCCATGACATTTCACCTATACACCAGCGTATGGAATCTACTATGTTGGATTTGCCGCAGCCGTTCGGACCTACTATTTCGGTTATTCCAGGTTTGAATTCCAGCCTTACTCTGTCCGCAAAAGATTTAAATCCCGTTACGTCAATAGCCTTCAGATACATCTCTGGTGTTACCCCCGATTAAGAAAATGCTCAAGCCATTCAGGCTGAAGGCGGAGGACCATTAGTCTCTTATCTGTACCTTCAGACTAACCGCCTTCAGCCTATCAACCTGATTTAGTACGCCAGCTGATATGCTATTCCCAAAGTCTGTCCCGTATAATTATACGGAAGATATTTTTCAAAATGATTATTGGATACGCCCACCACCAGCGAATAGGTGATTCTGACCATTGCGACATCATTGAGGCGCTTCCTTATCCCGCCGGTCAGCGTGGTAAGCGTATTGGACTGTTTTTCCCCCGCCACGTATTCATTGGCCGAATCTCTGGGAGGCCTGTCGGCATAATCCCGCTTAACGATCTGCACCGCTCCGCCTACCGCCCACTTCTTGGTTATGCGCAGGTCAATGGGAACGCTCAAGGTCAAATCACTGTAATCGTAGTTCTTAGCCACAAAAGTGGGATTTGTGTCTCCGAAGAATCTGAACCGCAGAAAATTCTGGTTTGAAGTATGCTTGGTATAGGCGATATTCGGGGCCAGATCAAAAATCCAGAGAGAATGAGTGAAGCCGAAGTCAAAAACCATATTTTTATCTTCCTGCGGAACAACGCCGTACTGGCCGCTGGCTTCCACGACTTTTTCATTCTTATAATCCTGTTTAGAGTATGAAATCCCGCCGAAGAATTTGTTCCATCCGGCCCTGAAAGCCACCTGGCTCAGATCCTGATCCTGCAAACCTCCGCTCAGCTCGGAAGCGCTTCCAGCATTCTGGAATTCCCGCAGAAGATCGGTATAATTTGGAAATTCCATTTTCCGCATCAGATACTGAAGCGTAAACATTCCGCTTTCGCCGAAAAAATCAAAGTTATAATCAAGGGCAAGCTGTCCTCCCAAGGAATCCATATTATAAAGCCCGTTTGTCCATGCCTCATTGGCGCCCGTCCTGCGGAACTCCTTATTATAAGCCACACCCGGCCTTATTCGGAGAAATTCCAAAAACTGGTATCTGTATTCAAAATTGAAGCCATGCCCCAAGGAACGTTCCTGAAACTGCTTGCCGTCCTGAGGCTGAAATCCCGGCCCGCTGTATTTGAAATTATACAAGCCGAACAAAGAATGGTCCTGAGTAACTTTCGCAAGAAGCCCGACCTGAGTGTTCATGGCGCCGCCGCTGAAGAAATCTCCCTGCGAAGGGACAAACACTCCTTCGGCAAGAGTCATATCAAAATAAGGCGTGAAGATTTTTGAATCCTCAGGCGCCGCGGCCTTGGCCGGGCAATTAAATCCGGCGGATGCTAAAGTAAAAAATACAGCAAAAACAATAAATTTCCGTGTCATTTAAAACTCCTTTTTTTCCTTATAATCAGAAGTATATGTGGTAATTCCAGACAGGATGAATCACCAGCACGCCTTCCGGATATATATTGAGCCCCATCTCAAAATTCTTGCCGTACCAGCTCACCTTGGAGGACATTATCTTTTCCTTCACCCCATAGTTAAGCTGAAGGCTCCACCAATGATTAAGCCTTACCGGATGCTCTAGTCCGGCGATAAAGAAATCATCCTTAAAGCCCGAATCAAAAGCGCTCACCTGCGTGCCCATCATGTCAACCGCCTCTTTAAGGTCGAGGGTGGCTTTAAGTTTTGACTGCTTATACCCCCAAAATACCCTGACTCTGGGGCTTACCGAAGAGCTCAGCATCAGTCCGAGATATTGGCCGTTGAATTGGGCTTTATTAACATCCTCGGACTGCTTGGCGGCCAGCTTGGCCCATACCATGTCCCAGTATCCGCCCATTATATCCAGCTGGGGCACACCCGGAGCTATTCTTCCCTCGGGATGAAGCCGTATTTTAGCCGAGAGATTGCCGTATCCCAAAGGCAGAAGCGAGGGAAAAAGGCCTATCTGGAAACCCAGCCACCTTCCCGGAGGAATAGGATGGGTAGCCTCTAAATCCTGCTGAAAATCATAAAAAAACGCCGCGGGATTGGCCAGTATCTCGCCTGCCAACTGAGTGCCCTTGCCCACGAAATCAACGCCGGCATGCAAAGGCACGCAGACGAACGCCGTCATGCACATTATCAAAACACCTGCTTTTGCAAATTTTTTCATATTTTTATCCTGTTTCACCTCAAATTTACTCATTCATTGCTGTCAGAGCCGACATCATTCTCTGCACTGCGGCAAGCACTATGTCCGGTATTACCACTACGTCCAGATTCGTCTTGCTCAGGAAATAATCGCCGGTTGACGTATTATCCACGCGGTTGAACCCGGTTTGCGTTGTGTTGATATCCTTTTTCACATACCAGATCGTTTCGCCTGCCGTATTCTTGAGAATTGTGAACGGATCCTCGCTTGCGCTGGTAAAATCGGCCACAGCTTTTATATCTCCGCCGTTGCCTATCACATAATTCTCTCGGGCGATCCATATTCTGTTGCTCGTGTTAGTGCAATCATTGCCTATGCAGAAAGGCTCGGCATCGTATTCGTATAAATTAGGATCCCCTGAAATATCATAACTTTCTCTTGGATTATCGGGACTTGGATTTACAACCCATTGATACGTCCCCGAATCCCAAATATATTTATCGTTCGGCGCATTTACTGCCCATTTCATTCCGGTTATCGTATTGTTAGAAGCATCTTTTACATTGCCGCCCACAGCGCCTGTAACACGGGCGCTTGCGATATCATTAAGCTTAAGTTTCGCGTCCTGGGCCGCCGTTATGCCTAACGTGGGATTTGCGGTGCCGGTAATATCGCCCATAAAAATTACGGTGTCGTCAAACGCTGTGATTGAGGAATTCCCGAGCACGCGGGAATCGCTTTCCATATCGTCGGTCGCCGCATTATATCTTGCGAGGGTGGCGATCACAAAAAGATTCGCCGGGTCCGTCTGATTCGTCATAATCATTGAGGCATAATTGGGATGGATATCATCGGAATTTTTTTCAAAAAATCCGGGCCAGTCGGCAAGATTTTCGGGCAGATTCATATTAAATTCCATTCTCGCCTGAAGCGAATCCAGCCTGTTTAAAACCGCGCCTCCGTTGTAAGTAAACTGTCCCTGATGGCCGTAACTGTAAACGGGCCTCTTTACAAGGTTGATAAACTGAAGGGCCGCTGGACCGGGCCTTACAAGCCGCTGGTCGACGCGCACTAAATTCCCATGCACATCCAGCAGCGTTCTGCCTGCCTCTATGTCGGATTCCTTCGCCTGAACAACAAGGTTCTGCACTGCCTGCTCGGTCTCGCCGGAGCGCATGGCGAACTGCCTTATTTCACCGCGGTTCTCTTCTTTCTCTTTGAGCTTAGCCTGCCTCTGATTCTGGCTCATTCCGGGGTCCCAGCTCTCAAGCCCCTTTGATTCCTTGTCCTTTGTGAGAAGAGCCACATCTCCGGCTTTTCCTTTTTCAGCGCTGAGCGAATATCCCTGCGGAAGAGAAACCTTCGCCTCTCCGCCCGGAGGAGGCACTGTGTAATCCAGTTTTACTTCTCCGAAAAGAACATCCACGTTCAAAGCGCCCTGCTCATTGGTATCCACTGTAAATTCGGTTCCTCTGACTGCGCAGACCGCGGTCTGCGTTTTCACCTCAAAATGCTCTTTTCTGCGCAGGTGCGGTATTCTGGCTTTCATCCCTCCGAAAAGCAGGGAAAGCCTGCTGGCAAGCCTCTGCCTCTGTTCAAGTTCTATATGGCTTGATTCCTTAAGCCATATTTTTGACTTGTTTGAAAACACAAGGACGGCTCTGCCGTCTGCGCCGGTGCGCACGGCTCCGCCTTCGGGGACGTCCATGCCTTCAACGGCAAGCGCCCATTCTTTTGTTTTGTCCGCCTGAACTTCCACTTTGCCCGTCATGGAAGCCAGTTTGGCTTCCTGCGCGGACGCAAAAATCGGAAGTGCAAATATCAGCCCTGCTAGAAGATATAGTTTTTTCATAAGCAAGATAGTTTATTAAGTAGGTACCGCCCATGTCAAGTTTGTCCGACGTGTATTGTGCGTATGCGTTTTTTTTGCCACAATTACTAAACATACAACGGGAAACGGTAGATGGGAGACGGTAGACGGTAAAACAAAAGAGCTGCATGAAAGATGGAAAGGAATAAAAGGAAGAAAAATTATCTCTGTTTTTGTTTTGCCATCTGCCTTCTTCCTGAAAAATCCAAGTAATTACGAAAAGGAAAATATTATGAAAAAAAATTTTACTTACCGCTTACCGCTTATTTCTTTATTGCTCTTAACATTTCTCGCGGGATGTGTAACCATGCCGGAGCCGGTTAAACAGTCCGCGCAAACTTCCGTCCAGCCCATGCCTGCGCTCAGGCAGGTTCCGCCTGAAAAATTTCCGGTGTTTTCCGACACCGCGGATAAAAACGGTTTCTTTACCGCGGCGGAAAGAAGCGCGCTGTATTTTGATTCATTCGCGGGCAAGAAAAAATTCTATCAGGTGGCCGACAAAAAAATAACGCCGACACTTCTTGCGGATTCCATACGGGAAATGGCGAAAATACTCAAAGAATCCAAAAACGAAAACGAACTCAACATGCGCATAAAACAATCCTTTGACGTTTATATGTCCGCAGGCGCGGACGGCGAAGGCAAAGTTGTGTTCAGCTCCTATTACGAACCTCTCATAGAAGCGAGTCTTCAGAAAACCACAGAATACATATACCCTATATACGCCAAGCCCTCCGACCTTGTGGAAGTCAGCCTTGAGCAGTTTGACGAGCAGAAATGGAAAGGCGAAAAAATATCCGGCAGACTGCAGGACGGAAAAGTCATCCCGTATTTCAACCGCGAGCAGATAGACTTCCAAAAAGCGCTGGAAGGAAAAAATCTTGAGCTTGCATGGTTTAAAACCAGGGCCGATATAATGGACCTGCATATACAGGGCTCGGGCAGACTGCTCCTTCCGGACGGCTCGCAGACAAAAGCCCGCTTCGCGGCCACGAACGGGCTTCCTTTTAAAGGCTGGATGACGGTTTTGGTAAATTCGGGAGTAATGCCCAAAGAGGAAATAACGTTTGAAAAAGCGAAAAAATATCTTTTAGAGCATCAGGACGCCGAGCCCTGGATACTTTCAAGCAACAGGCGCTACACCTTTTTTGAGCTGGCGCAGATAGCCGACCCCTCTGAAGGCCCCCCGGGAACGCTTGGAATACCGCTTGTTCCCGGAAGGTCGGCGGCGGTAGACCCTCAGATATTTCCTCTGGGCATACTCGCCTATATGAACGTCAATATGCCCAACGTTAACGACAACGGCGAAGTTTTGGGATTTTACCGTGATTCGCGCTTTGTGCTGTGCCAGGACACGGGCGGAGCCATATTGGGGCCCGGCAGGGTGGATTTTTTTTCAGGCACCGGTCCCAAGTCAAAAGCGTTTGCGTTTAATCTGTGGGATTCGGGAAGCCTGTACATTTTCCTATTGAAATTTCCGGACCAGAATAAAATATAAAAAGAAGGGAGATGGAAGAAGGTAAACGGTAGACGGAAAAAAGTAAATTGAAGAAGATGAACGGAAAAAATTTATACCAATTTTTTGTGTTACCGTCTCCCTTCTACCCTCTTATTTACCATCTTTTTGTATAATGACAACTATGAAGACGGCAAATGAGATACGGAATTCGTTTCTGAGTTATTTCAAAAACCAGGGACATACGATTGCGCCTTCCAGCCCGCTTATACCTCCGGGCGACCCGACTCTTTTATTTACCTCCGCGGGCATGGTTCAGTTCAAGCCCTATTTTCTGGGGCTCAAAGACGACATAAAACGCGCCGCCACCTGCCAGAAATGCTTCCGCACTACCGACATAGACCGGGTTGGGTCCACTATACGACACTTCACATTTTTTGAAATGCTTGGAAATTTTTCTTTCGGAGATTACTTCAAAAAGGAATCCGCAGCGTGGGGCTGGGAATTTCTGACAAAGGAAATAGGGCTTGATCAAAAACGGCTTTATATCTCGGTTTACGGAGGAGGAATAGCTCCCCGCGATGAAGAAGCGCTGAAATTATGGAACGGCATACTGCCCCCGCATATTAAGGAGGGACGCATACGCGAGCTTGGAGACGATACTAATTTCTGGACGATGGGCGCGACCGGCCCCTGCGGGCCATGCTCCGAAATATACTGGGACAGAGGTGAAGAATACGGCCATCCCGGCTGTTTCGGCCCGGGCTGCGACTGCGACAGGTATATTGAAATCTGGAATCATGTATTCACCCAGTTTGACAGACAGGAAGACGGCTCATTCAAACCCCTTCCAAGAAAAAATATAGATACAGGCATGGGGCTTGAAAGACTTGTGTTCGCGGCGCAGGGAAAAGACTCTCCTTTTGAGACGGATCTGCTTCTGCCGGCGATATCCGCATATCTTGAGTTGGCGAAAAAGCCTTCAACGGATTCTGGAGAATCGGCTCAGGCATCGCATATAATAGCCGACCATGCGCGGGCGTCTCTTTTTCTGGCCAATGAGGGCATAACTCCCTCCAACGAAGGCAGGGGATATATTCTGCGCAGAATAATACGCAGGGCATCAAGATACGGCAGGCTGATGGGCATGAAAAAGCCGTTTATCTGCGATATCCTCCCGGCGGTCATTGAGACATACAAGAACGTATATCCTGAAATTTCGGAAAACAAAGAAATAATAAATGAAACCATAAAAAACGAGGAAGAAAGATTTATTGAAACGCTTGAGACCGGCGAAAAACGGATAAAAGACCTGCTGGCGCATTACCCAAGGCAGATTCCGGGCAAAGAAGTTTTCAGTCTTTACGAAACATACGGATTCCCCCCCGAACTGACAAGGGAAATCGCATTAAAGCATGACCGCTCCATAGATGAAAAGGGATTTGAAGAGGCTAAAAACAAAGCTCAGCAGACCGCAAAAGCAAAATGGAAGGGTTCGGGAGCAAAAGACACCGCTCGATTTCATGAAGCCGAAAAATCCCTGACTGCCGCAAAATTCGTCGGATATGAAAAAATTGAGCACAAAACTAAAATTCTGGGCCTGTTTGATTTAGACTGCAAAGCAGTGCATACTCTGCCTCCCGACCGCGAAGGCTATGTTGTTTTGGAAGAAACCCCTTTCTATGCCGAATCCGGCGGCCAGACGGGTGATAGCGGGGACATAATTTCAGTCACCGGCGCCAAACTAGCTGAAATTCTGGATACGCAGAAACCCCTTGGAAAAATAATATTTCACAAAGCGCTGGCAAGAAAAGAACTGCGCTCCGGAGCGGAGGTAATCGCGAGAGTGTCTAAATATCTGAGGAATGCCGCCGCATGCAATCATACGGCGGTGCATCTTGTGAATTCAGCATTAAGGCAGATAATAGGAAAAACAATGCGCCAGGCCGGATCTTTTGTGACCCCCGAAAAGTTCAGATTTGATTATACGGTAAGCTCCGCGCTTTCAAAAGAACAGATTTTAAAAGTTGAAGAGATCGCGAATAACGCGATAAGCGAAAATTACACCGTTTACAAAGCTGAAAAATCCCTGAAAGACGCGGAAAAATTAGGCGCGGTAACGCTTCTGGGAGAAACCTACGCTGATCCAGCGCGTTTGATTCTGATAAATCACGGCGGGTGGGAAAAGGCGGAGGACAGATTCAGCCTTGAATTATGCGGAGGAACGCATGCCGGCGCTACGGGCGAATTGATGACGATAAAAATACTCAAAGATTCCGCGGTATCGGCCGGAGTGCGGCGCATTGAAGGACTCGCTGGACATTCCGCCGTAACGTATTTCAATAAAACAGCGGCAACGGCGGAATTTCTGGCAAAACAGTTTTCCTCCGCGATTGATGAACTGCCAGACAGGATCGAACAGCTGATTGCGCGGGAAAAGGAACTCAAACAGGAAATACATGAACTGCGTAAAAGATTAGCCGAAGGCACTGCCGCCGCCCCCGCAGATTCGGCGAAACTTAAAAACGGCGCAAACCTTACCGCGGTAAAAATAGACGGAACATCGGCGTCCGTTCTGCGCTCGGTATCCGACAAATTCAAGGCCGAAAACAAAAATGCGGTCTTGGTCGCCGTCTCGGAAAACAAAGGCAAAATTTCATTCGTGGTCTCCCTGACAGCCGACAGAAAAGATTTAAAGCCCGCGGCCTGCGACATAGCAAAAGCTATAGCCGCCGATATCGGCGGAAGCGCCGGAGGCAGGCCGGACTTCGCCCAGGGCGGAGGCAATGCCCCGGCGGACTGGAATAATTTCAAAACTGAAATCAAAAAAATAATAGAAACATTAGGTGACTAGTGTTGCGACAAAGAAATTACGCAACATTTGGAGGCCCAGGCCTGAGCCGAGTTCTAGGCGTGACGAATGAGCACTGCTTAAGCAGTGTGAATGAGGAGCAACGACGAAATCGGCCAGGAGTGGGCCTCCCCGAAGGGGCCAGCCGCTTTTGGCCTGCGCCTTTGCGCTGTTCGGCTTACAGGCCTAAAGGCCTGCTCGCCTCACATCGCTTCGGCTCGGCTCAAAATCGACAGGCCAAATGATGCATAATTTCTTTGTCGCAACACTAGCCTGAAGCCGGTCAGGCTGAAGGCAAAACAGAAAAAGCAAAAACAACAAAAAATATCGGCCACAAAATGCATCCAAACAATCCTTAAAAGCAATGAGTTTGGATAGTCCCATTCTCAAAGCTTTTGAGGAATGAATGGGACACATAAAGCACAAAGTATATAACAAAGAAATAATTAATTATCACACAAAGACACTAAGACACGAAGAAAAGAAACGGCTAGACGGCTGGACTGCTATACAGCCGGAACTGGTGACTTGGTGACTGGTGACATGGTGACTGGAAACTGGTGACCCAGTTGTAGGGCGCCTGTAGTGAAATGGATATCACGGAAGCCTCCGAAGCTTCAAGTACAGGTTCGATTCCTGTCAGGCGCATTCTTTCCATTTAATGACAAGCCAAAAATTCAAACTCGTTTCAAAATTCAAGCCGGCCGGGGATCAGCCCAAAGCCATAAAAATGCTTGCGGACGGGATAACCTCCGGGGCGAAGAATCAGACGCTTCTGGGCGTCACCGGCTCCGGCAAGACCTTCACGATGGCCTCCGTGATAGAAAAAATAAACAGGCCCGTGCTTGTTATTTCCCCCAATAAAGTCCTGGCGGCCCAGCTTTATGCCGAATTCAAATCATTCTTTCCTAAAAACGCCGTTGAATATTTCGTCTCCTATTACGACTACTACCAGCCGGAAGCCTACATCCCCCAGACCGATACCTACATAGAGAAAGATGCCGCGATAAACGAGCATATAGATAAACTGCGTCTCAAAGCCACTTCTTCCCTTGTTTCGAGAAGAGACGTAATAATAGTAGCTTCCGTCTCCTGCATATACAACATAGGCTCTCCAAAAAATTTCTCCGAGTACTGCGTGCATGTAAAAACCGGCATGTCCATGCCCAGAAAAACGCTTATGGAAATGCTGGTGCAAAGCCATTACGAACGCAACGAGGTTGAATTTGCAAGCGGCAAATTCAGGGCAAAGGGCAACACCATAGATATCTTCCCTTCAAACGAAGATTACGCCCTGCGCATAGGGATTTCAGATGAAGCCGAGATAAATTCAATATATAAACTGCACCCTGTTACCGGAGATACCCTCGGCGCGCTTGATGAAACATGGATTTATCCGGCCAAACATTTTGTGTCGTCAAAAGAAGAGCTGGAAGCCGCCATAGCCTTGATAAAAGCAGAACTTGCCGAAAGACTGGCATGGTTTAATTCCCGCAATAAGCCGCTTGAAGCCGAAAGACTTGAGCAAAGAACTCTTTATGATATTGAAATGATGAAAGAGACGGGTTTTTGCCATGGAATAGAAAACTACTCCCGGCATATAGCGGACAGAAAGCCGGGAGAAAGACCGCACTGCCTTCTGGATTACTTCCCCGGAAGAATCGAGGGAAAAATATCGCCCTCTGATTTTCTGCTTTTCATAGACGAATCCCATGTGACGGCGCCGCAGATACGCGGCATGTATGAAGGAGACCGTTCAAGGAAACAGACGCTTGTGGATTTCGGGTTCAGGCTTCCTTCCGCCTTAGACAACAGGCCTCTTAAATTCAATGAGTTTGAAGCGCTCATGCCGCAGACCGTTTTTGTATCAGCGACCCCCGGACAGTATGAGCTTGCGCATACTCCGGAAAAGATGACGGCGGAGCAGATAATACGTCCCACCGGACTTGTCGACCCTCCTGTTTTTGTGCTTCCGACAAAAAACCAGATACAGGATGTTATGAACAGAATCAAAGAAAGGGCGCGGAAAGGGGAACGCACTTTTGTTATGGCTCTTACAAAGCGCACAGCCGAAGACCTGTCCGCTTTCCTTACCGAAAAGGGATTGAGAACCCGCTATATCCACTCTGATATTGACACTCTGGCAAGATTGGAGATATTAGGTGATTTGCGCAGGGGCGCTTTTGACGCGCTGATAGGAATAAATCTTCTGCGCGAGGGGTTGGATATTCCGGAAGTTTCGCTGATAGCCATACTTGACGCGGACAATGAAGGATTCCTCAGAAGCCATACCACCCTTGTGCAGATAGCCGGCCGTGCGGCGAGGAATCTGGGCGGAGAGGTCATTCTTTACGCCGACAGAATCACCGGCTCCATGAAAAAAGCGATGGACGAAATGTCCCGAAGACGGGCTTTGCAGGAACGGCATAACGCGCTTTACGATATAAAGCCGGCGACTATAAAAAAAGCCGTGCATGAGCTGGAAGAATTCCAGTATAAAGCGAAAAAAAGCGGCCTTTCGCTCATCCGCGAAACGCAGACAGGCTATCTTGATAAAAAAAATCTGCCGCGCATAACCGCCGAGCTGGAAAACCAGATGCGCGCGGCGGCGGACAGCCTTGATTTCGAGCTTGCGGCGGAATTAAGAGACAGGCTTTTTGAACTCAAAGAGATGAAAGCGCAGAACGACGGCAAAAGAAGCAGTAGCGGCAAAAAAAGCAACTTAAGAAAGAAAAGAAAACAGATGCACAGCCATTAAAACATAGAACGCTGATAACGCTGCCCCAAACTATCCTTTACAAGCAGTGTGTTTGGGACGGTCCCATTCTCAAAGCTTTTAAGGAATGAATGGGACTGATTTTTATGATTCAACATGATTTTTTTGTTTTAAAAAACTTAGCCGCGAGCATTGCACATTTTGCAAAAAGCGCTGATAACTTTTCCTGTGATTTCCGAATATTTAAAATCACCCGCGTTCATCATATTAATCTGTCCAAACCATCCATAAAGGCAATGAGTTTGGACTGACCCATTCTCAACGCCTTTCAAGGAAAAAATGGGTCTGCGTTCTACATATTGCCGCGAAAACAAGAGACTTTCGGGAAATATGATAAAATTGCGGTAGTATGAAAAACGATATTACGGAAATTGTCAAAAGAGCGCTGGAAGAAGACATCGGATCGGGGGACGTCACCACGCAGTTTTTCCTGCCCCAATCGCGCGAATTCAAAGGCGCGGTAATCGCGAAAGAAAACGGCATAATCTGCGGAGTAGAACCGGCTGAAAAGGCATTCCTGCTTGCCTGTCCGGGGGTAAAAGTCAGGATACTTATCAAAGACGGCAAGGCTGTAAGTCCCGGCTCGCGGATAATGGAAGTTTCCGGCGGCCGTGAAATACTGACCGCGGAAAGAACCGCCCTGAACTTCCTTCAGCGGCTTTCCGGAATAGCGACCATGACGGCAAGATTTGCGGAAAAAATCAAGGGCTCGAAAACGAAAATCCTAGACACCCGGAAAACGACTCCCGGCATGCGGTTTTTGGAAAAATACGCCGTAACCTGCGGAGGAGGCCGGAATCACAGAATGGGTCTTTATGACGCCGTCCTTATCAAAGACAACCACATAGCCGGCTGGAAGGAAACAACGGATAAAAAAGAAGAAAAACAGCATGAATTCATAAAAAATAAAATGCGGCTTATAAAGAAACGCTTCCCCAAAATGATTATTGAAATGGAAGCCCAGAATATCAAGCAGGTATTCAATGCCCTGGCCTGCGGCGTAGATATAATACTTCTTGATAATATGTCCGAACCAGATATTGCAAGAGCCGTAAAAATAATAAAAACATTTGAAAAATCCTCCCTGCCGAAAGACGCCGGCCTAAAGACACGGCCGCAGACAGAAATTTCCGGGGGAGTGAATTTAAACAATATAGCCAGACTTGCAAAACTCGGGTGCGACAGAATATCAGTGGGAATGCTTACGCATTCACCCAAAGCTCTGGATATAAGCTTTGAACTGGAGGATTAAATGATTTCAGCCAAAAACCGGCGCAAGCCTGAAATTAGGAAAATCACATGTAAAACTCCGTCGCCCCGCTGCAGACAGTCAGCGCAAAACGCGGGCAAGCCCGTTTTTTTACCGGGCGTAAAAAAAATAATCTATCTGCCTGTCACTACAAGCACGCAGGATATAGCAAAGGAATTGGCGCAAACCGGACAGGAGGAGGGCACAGTTGTGCTGGCAGGGGAACAAACATTCGGCAGGGGCAGGATGGGAAGAACATGGGAGTCATGCCCAGGCGGCATATATCTGAGCATCATATTAAATCCCCAGACCGCATCAAGCCTTCTTGGAAATCTGAACCTGACCGCAGCCCGTGCGGTTATGGAAACCCTGACCGGGCTTTATTCCATAAAATGCCGCATAAAGCCTCCGAACGATGTATTTGCGCTGCATCCGGCGCGCAGAAAGTATCTGAAAATAGCCGGGATTTTGATTGAATCCGCATCCGCCGAAGCGGCCGTAAAACCTGAATGGACTGTTCTTGGAATAGGCGTGAACCTCAAAAACGCCGTTTCAAAAGACATTGAGAAAACGGCCGTAACCGCAAGCCAGACGCTCAAAGCGCAAAAACACGGCGCTGATCTCATGGATGATCAATACGAACGCAAATTTCTTAAGTATTTTTTTAGAATTTTCTGGAGACGTTATTCAGAGTGGAAAGCTGGAGCTCTTTCAAGAAATTCCTGATTATTTGTCTTTTAGGGCATTGGCTGCGGCTTCCAGAAGTTCCTCTGAGCGGAACGGCTTGGTAAGGAATGCGGCGACCTGCGGGAATTTCTGAAAAAGCGTTTTTGAAGGTTCCAAAGCAGTGAGTATTATAACGGGCAGATTTTTAAATTCCCCCTGAGATATCTTGCTCTGAAGAGAATAACCGTCCTCGCCGGGAAGCATCACGTCCATCACCAGCAGATCCGGCTTGGCTTTTGCCAAAGCTTCCATCGCATGTCTTCCGCTGTCGCAGACAGACACCTCAAAACCGGCATTTTCAAAGGCATACTGCACAAGCCCGAGTATTTCCGGCTCATCGTCAATTACAAGAACCTTTTTTTTAACCGGCGCAGCCATATGATTATAAATTACATTTTTAGAATCTTGATGTAAAGGAAAATCTTTGCACATTGCCGAGTTCGCCGAAAGGCGTGAAAGCGTAATCAAAACTGCATCCCCTGACCTTAAATCCCAATCCCGCGTTCATGCCCTTAACATTCCCTATTTTACCGGCGTCTCCGCCGCCTCCGGCGAGTCCGGCCAGATACCCGGTGCGAAGCGCCAGAATTGAAAACACGGCGTATTCAGTGCCCATGCTGACGGAGGTTTTCCCGTCATAAGGCAACTGCCTGACATCCAAAGCCAAAATCATGCCTCCGAAAACCGTGTATCCCAGTCCGGCTCCCAAAGTCAAAGGAAACGGCGAGCGCTCTTCCATAAATTTCATGCCCGCGCCCAAATTCTGAGCGGCAAGTCCGGCATTCAGGCCGTTAATGGGCGTCTTCGCAAGAATTCCCACGTCAGCCGCGAGCCCCTGACCCGACTCATTTTCTATCCGGCTTTTTATGTATTTAACATTCACGCCTAATTTTAACGCCGAAGTAACGCCTCTGGCATAAGCCGCATTGAAAGCCATGTCATAAGCCCTGAAACTTCCGGTAAAGCTGCGGTCGGCGGCTCTTGCCTCGATAGGACGCTGGGAAAGATAATTCACGGCCACCGCCCACGCGGAAACTCCCGAGGGCTGGGAAAAGCCCAAAAAATCATAATTTGTGCCGGCGAAATACGCCGCATGCATAAAACCAAGTTCGCGTTTGCCTCCCGATACCGCAAGGCCGGCGGGATTCCATGCGACGGCATTTATATCATCAGCCACAGCTATAAACGCATTGCCCATGCCTATAGGTCTGGCTCCTATCCCCATTTTTAAAAATGAAGCGGTGCTGCCTCCCGCAAAAGCGCGGACGGAATTGCCCAGCAAAAAAACAGCCAAAATAAATATTATTTTATTACAGCGCATTTTCCCATGCTCCTTAATGTCTCGGAACCTTTTACCGCGGTCATCGTGAACACATAAACCCCGCTGCCTATTCCCGAAACATTCCACATATATTCATACGCATACTGCGGTCCATGGCCGTCGTCGATTACGGAGGGCATTCCGGAGATGGACGTTTCAAGGACTTTATCTCCGGCCAGATCGAATATTTTAAGCTCTATTTTGCCGGCTATCCCCGTTTCAATATGAAAAACAGGATTCTGTCTTTTTGCCGGATTAGGAAAGCAGTAGACCTCGCCCAACTTGAATGAAGCATCCGCCGCTGATAAAGTTTTTCCTTTGACCGCCTCAGTGGAAAGCGAAGAGGAATTGAGCAGGGGCTTGATTACGGAAAAAAGCCTCTTATTATTCCTGAAAATGCGCAGGGTATCCTGTTCATCCTGCGCCGAAGCGTTCATACAGGAAAGACACGCCAGCATTAAACCGGCCGACAATAAAATTTTCATATTCATTTTAGTTCCCCCGTCAATATTTTCCGGACAATATGTAAATCATGTTCTGCGCATTCATATAAAGAAGCTGATACGCGTCTTCTTTAACGCATTTTCCCCTTTGCGCCAAGAGCATGCTCTTGAAAGCCTCTAATTGATTCACAACGGAATTTTTATCTTTGCCTGAATCAATATATTCTTCGGCTTTAATGAGTTTATCATCTAAATCCGCCAAAAACGAAGCCAATCCCCTGCAGTCTATCCATTTGATGGAAACTGTTTCCGCGCGCAAGCCTCTAAGGTAGTCTATAAGCCATGCGGGGTCAAGAGACTGCGGGGCTATAGGAGCGACAGTAAAAACTTCTACTTTCAGGCTCTCCATAATGCCCGCCACTCTTGAAACATCCTGAGCTGAAGCCTCGTCTACTGCGGTCTGCGCAAAAAGCGGGGTTAAAGCCATTTTCCGTATTCCGGGTATTCCTCTGGTCTGCGCGGAAAACCCGCTTAAACTTTTGCCGGGAGCTATTTCGGAATTTGCCCCCACGGCTCCCCAGCTTGCTTTAAGCCCGATATTGAGACTGGAAATCCATCCCAAAGGCGACTTAAACGCCGCTGGAACAAATAATCCGTTTTTTTCCGCAAACACTGTGTCGGAAATGGATTTTGCGTATCTTGTGTCTCCCGCAAGACCTTCCGGGCTAAGACTAACCGAATCGGCGCTTCTTGAAAACTCAAGGTCGATATCGCTTATACGGCCGGTACTCGTCTTTCCGTTTGCGACCGTATAAGAATAGGTGAAAATTCCCTTCGTAGTCAAAGCTACCGCGGCTTTGGAAGAAACCCCTTTCAATGACGGCAGAGTTTCACCCGGCAAAAGCTGACCCGCGGCCATGCCCGCAGGCAGAAGTAAAAGAATTGAAAAAACAATATTCGTCGCTATTTTATTGCGTGAATTCATAATGCATCCTCTTTGTTTCAGCAGGTCCCGCGCACTGCAGGGTTCCCTGCGGAGTTTCTGCTATTCTCACCGAACCTGCCGCCCGCATAAGTTTGTCCATAAGTTTCTGGTTTACAAGAATCTGCTGCGATGCGGATACGGCGCATCTGTCTATATCAACGCTTTTTCCATCTTTATGAAGCTCATGCGGAGGCATCCAATCCGAATTAACGTCGAAAACGCCCCCGTATTCCAGAGTCATGTCATTTATGCCCGCGATATTGCCTCCGGTCTGGCTGTAATAATCGGCGGACAAACCTGCGATCCTGTTTACTGCGGACGGAACTCCGAAATGCGTGTTGAAATGATCCGCGGCATTTGAAGTCAGGTTATATTTAACAGGAAGAGCCGACGGGGAAAGAGCGGCAAGGCCCGGAAATTTAACTTCAATAACGGTTGATGTCGAAACATCCGCCAACCCCGCCGCCCGCGCAGTCACCGTTTCAAATCCTCCGAAAAGTCCGGCTGTATAGACCGCCGTGAATTTGCCGTCAGCCCCCGTTTTGACCGTTATGCTTTGGGCCGGAGGAATACCTTCCGCAGACAGCAGTCCCGCAGGCCTTGCCGAATTATGATTATGCCCTCCCGAACCTTCAACCGCGTCCGCGGACAAACTAATTTCAACGTCGGGCATGGGATTTCCCAAGGAGCCCAGCGCTTGCACTGAGACTTGGGCGGAGCCGCCCGGAACCGCACCGGCGGGAACAGCGGAGATTGAAAGCAGGGAAGGGCCTGCTGATTTATACTTTGCCAATAGGAAATCAGCATTATTTGCGTCTGAATACGCGGAAAATCCTCCAAGATACACCGCCCCCTCGGCGTCTACATCAACAGCCGACCCGGCGCTGCTTCCCGCTCCGCTTAAATTTAAAGACCATAGATTATTTCCCGCGGGATCGAACTTTGCCAAAACCATGTCCGATTTGCTCATGTCCGCATATTTTGCTCCCG
>CAZFMJ010000026.1:0-37979 GCA_964520045.1 uncultured Elusimicrobiales bacterium
TATATTTAAAGAACTTTTTTCGATTTATAAATGCCGAACAGGGGGGAACTTCAGATTAGGTCTCCCAATCCAAGATAAGCACTTACATGAGCAAGTGGGAAGATGCTGCTGTTTGTAATCGTAAAAGGGGCTGACATTGGATTGTCATTGTCAACCGAGTCGCCGTGTAGAACTGTTGGTCTAGGTAGCCCGGCTAATATTCCAGTGATAGTAGCGATAGCACCAGCAATTACAGAAATTATCAATGTCACTCTTTTTACTAACCTAAATCTATTAGAGCTTGTGTCTGCCTTCGTTTGGTCTCTTGTTTGTGTTTTATTTACTCGTTTCGTTCTCTTGGACATCTATTTTTCACCTAAAAACGCTGTGGAATAATAAGCCACGTAGGGAAATATGCCATTTTTACAGTTTATGAATTTGCGTTTGCAAAAAAATATTATATAATTATTTTCGGTGGAAATGGTGAAAACCATAAAACAGAAACTATAATAATGAGGCCAGGGCTAAACATTTAAGAAGAAACGGCTAATAACATATAAAGATCGCGCTCCTGCGGACTAGAGCTAACGAGAAGTTATCGAGGCTCCCCCCTGTGAAGCGGACAAAACAAAATTTCAAAGCCAATAACCTACCAGAAAAAGCCAAAGCCATACCAGAAATAAAAATATCTAATCAATAAAAATCGTTTCCACGATTCGGGGACAGTTTCCCTGTTGTGCTGTCCTTCTATTGTCTGAGGTCATCATGGATCGGAAACGAGAAGAAGATTTCCTGCGTGAAACCATTGCTGAATGGCAAGAGGATTTTCCATATCCCTTGACTATGGATGATGCTTTTGAAATTTTCAGCAACATCACCGGCTATTTCAATTTACTTGATAAGTGGGACAGGGAAATAAACGGCGATCCGGAGTGCCGCCTCGGCCTTCAGGCCGGCGGCACCCGCCCGGACAACGAAAGGCCAGTATAAGTAATACTGGCCTTTCGTCTCAATTTTGAGACTCTATTATGATTGATTGGCTTGACATTGTAGTAAGCTATGCGCATAAAGAATGCATTTCTGACGGCCACGTTTATTCTACGGCAGAGGGTGGCTTGTTTGAATGGGAAGTGAATAAATCAAAGCAGGTCGAAGGTTCGCATTCTTCTACTGTCAAGATAAAAACCATAGGGCTTAAAAACGATGAAGATGATACGAATACAGCTATACTTATTTCCGGCAACCCTGTTAAGTTCTTTCAAGGCCATAATTTATTCGGGACAGATGACGTGAAGCCACTTGCTTATCAATTTGTCCTGAAAGCTCTTGAAAAAATAGGCAGGGAACCCACGGAACAACTAAAAGATTTTCTGCGACGGGGATATTATAATATCAATCGTGTGGATTGCACATTGAATTTTGCGCTTGATTCCAGAGCTGACGTTAAAGCATGGATTAGAAAGGCAGTAAAACATGCCAGCGGGAAACATCAAAAAACATCTTCCTATTCAGAACAGACGGTATACATCGGCCAGCATTCCCGGAGAATAACAACAAAATTTTATTGCAAGGGTGATGAATTTGCGGCGCATAAATTACCTGAAACAATTCCTCATGAAATCGGCATAAAACTTTCTGAATATGCCAATTCGCTATTGCGTTGCGAAGTCACATTGCGTCGGAAAATATTAAAAGAACGCAATTTGGACATGGGCTTGCATTGGTTTAAGCCGAATCAAGTCCGGGAAATAGTACTGGAGCGAATAAAAGCCTTCAGACTGCCTGAGAACGTATTTCTGGGATCAAGTGTCATCTCAAATTTACAACCACGATTACAGCTTGCATATGATGGGTGGAAAACAGGAAAAGATTTAAGGGGACTTTTTACGCGGCCAACTTTTTATCGTTACCGCAAAGAGTTATTGCCCCACGGGATTGATATATCCTGTGCATCAGGAAAAGAACAAACGGAATTTGAGATACCATTAAAGTCATTCCTTGAACGGCCTCCGGTGGAAGTCCCGGAATGGGCAAAAAATACAGAATATTATTATGAGCCGCTCCCGCTTCCGACATTGAATAATGTATAATGTTGGTATATGTCGAAACTTAAAATAAATGAGTATCTGACTGTGGCAGAAGCGGCAAAAGTTTTAGGCATCAGCCCGATGACACTACGGCGATGGGATGAATCAAATAAGTTTAAAGCCCGGCGGCATCCTATTTCGGGGTATAGACTTTATTTAAAAAAAGACTTAGATATAATTCTTAGGAAAATCAATTTAAAGACTGCTCTTAACAAAATGTGAGGTATAAATTATGCCGACATTGAATAAAGAATTAGATATGGATAGATGTCCACATTGTAATGTGGACCTCCCACATTTAGTAGCTGTGTGGCAAACACAAACTGAATCGTATGCAGACACAAATAAGCGTATGTGGATGGTATATGTTTGCGAACGATGTGGGGGGTTAATTGTTGCATCGTCACGCATTGGGTTCGGCCATCAAATTCACGAAATATATCCCAACAATATTGCAGTTAATGACGCGATCCCAGACCGTGCTCGAGCATATTTATCGCAAGCAATATCAAGTATTCATTCTCCTGCTGGTTCAATTATGCTTTGTGCATCTGCGGTAGATGCAATGTTAAAAGCGAAAAAGTATATCGATGGGAACCTATATGTGAGGATTGAACAAGCCGCAACTGATCATCTAATAACCCGTGAAATGGCGCAGTGGGCACATGAAGTGCGACTCGATGCAAATGACCAACGTCATGCTGATGGTGAGGTTCCCTTGCCGGACGAACATGATGCAGAAAAATGTATTCATTTCGCTCTTGCATTGGGAGAGTTTTTATTTGTTTTACCAGCCAAAATAAGTAAAGGATTAGCAGATGTAGCCAAAAAAGGTGCCGAGAAATAATTATTACCAAAAAGTATGAATACTATTTCGTATGTCCGCGTATCAAGCAAGGAACAGGCTGAGGAGGGCTATTCCATAGAATCCCAGCAAAAGTTCCTGCGGGAATATGCCATTAAAAACAATCTTGAGATCGTAAAAGAATTTGTTGAAGTGGAAAGTGCAAAACAGATTGGGCGCAAGGCGTTTTCTGAAATGGTCGCATATCTCAAGCACAATTCCTCCGTCAAAACTGTTCTCTGCGAAAAAACCGATAGGCTATACCGGAATTTTACCGACTATGTGATTTTAGATCCGGATCAGATGGATATTACGCTCATCTTTGCGAAAGAGGGCGAAATAATCAGCAAGGATTCCCGCTCTCATCAAAAACTTGTGCACGGCTTAAAAGTTCTGCTTGCCAAAAACTATATCGACAACCTGCGGGAAGAATCAACCAAAGGGCTATTAGAAAAAGCCGAGCAGGGCGAATTCCCACAAGGCGCGCCTATCGGTTACAAAAACAACAAGGAAACAAAAAAGATTGAAGTCGATATTGAGAAAGCCCCGATAGTCCGGCGGCTGTTTGAATTATATGCAAGCGGGAATCACTCACTGGCGGGATTGCGCGATGCTGTCGTAGGCGAAGGGCTGATTTCAAAAACAGACAGAACGCTCTATAAAAGCCGTAATGAGGCGATATTGAAAAATCCGATTTATTACGGTTATTTCCGGTGGCGTGGGCAGTTATACAAAGGCATACATGAGCCGATAATCTCCAAAATGCTGTTTGACTCCGTTCAGATGCAATTGAAACGGCGCGGCAACCGCGTTAAGCAGACGAAAAGGAATTTTATGTATTCCGGTCTTTTAACCTGCGCCAAATGCGGGTGCTCCGTTACTGCGGAAATCAAAAAGGGCAAATACATTTATTATCATTGCACTTGGAGTAAAGGCAAATGCGGCAATGGATATATTGGCGAACCTGAAGTCGAAAGGCAGTTGGGCGAAGCTATCAAACAGATTACCATCTCCGACAAAAGATTAAACTGGTTTAAAAAAGCATTGCTTGAAAGCCACGAGGATGAAAAGAAATATCATACCAAAACAGTCGATAATCTCAATAAAGAGTACGGGCAGTTACAGGATTGGATTGACAAAGCGTATCAGGACAGGCTTAAAGGGGTCATAGACAGCGCGTACTGGCTCAAGCTATCAAATGAATGGAGAACGAGGCAAACCGCGATACAGGAGCATTTAAACCGCTGTCAGAGCGCAAGTAAAAATTATTTGGATACCGGCTTCAGGATTTTAGAACTGGCAAGCAAGGCGTATGACTTATTCAAAGTTCGAGAACCACACGAAAAGCGGCAGCTGCTCAATTATGTATTATCGAACTGCACACTGAACGAAAAAAAGCTATATCCTGCCTATAAAAAACCCCTTGCCATACTGGCCAAAGGGTCTTCAAGTCTAAATTGGCTCCCCGGGCAGGACTCGAACCTGCAACCCTTCGGTTACAAGGGCCCCTGAATTGCTTCAGGGCTTGGACTATCTCATATCCGTGAAATTCATACGCATGAATTTCTTACGGACTCAGGCGCTTCCATTTCTTCTTTTGCTGAGAAATGTACTCCCTTGCGGGATAGTCTCTGCACCTTCCGGTAATTGCGTTAAGTATTTACCGGCTTGGCTCAGGATTGTCCGATATCTATTCGGAGTTCCCTGAATTCACCTGATTTTTCAACCACAGTTTCCTGTGGAAGCTGCATTTTGTTTTATACAGCCGAATGCTCCACCATTGAGCTACCGGGGAATCACTTTACTTTTAACTTTCCCAAGAGCCGAATGCTCTCCTCCTTCGCTAAGGCTACGGAGAGACAGGCACCATTGAGCTACCGGGGAATATGACAGCCGACATATGCAATTATACTTAATTTTTTGGTAAACTAGTATGTCTCATATGAACACTGTTGAATATTATAGGGGTATTTTAGACAATCTGACCGGCGGACTTGTGAGCGTTGATATGAACGGAAGTATCGTTTATATGAATCCCATGTCGGGCAGAATACTGCGTTTGACGGATATCTCATTATTTAAGGGCGTTCATTTCGAAAAAGCTTTGGCAGGTTTTCCGTCTTTATGCGGAGTGATAAACGAAACCCTTAAAACAAAAAACACCGTACGCAGGTCCGAGATTTCCATACTGCATGCCAACACTCCCCTGATAATAGGCTACAGCACTCTTCTTATAAAAGATAACGCGGGCGGTGTAATGGGGATAGCGGTAATTTTTCAGGACATAACCTTTGCCGCGGTCAAGAAATAGCGCGAGGTAATATATTATGCCCGACGATAAGACTAATAAACCCAATCAAATTCAGCCGCCGGCGAACGCTCCGGCTGGAAACACGCAGGAGAACCCCGGCCCCGGATGGCCTTACGCTGTTTTTGCCGGCGTATGGATCAGCGCTATTATTTTGGCGCTTGTTCTTCCCCGTTTTTTTAATACCTCCGAAGCGCATATAGAGCGCTGGATACTGGTTTCTATGCTGCCGTTTTTTGCGGCGATAATCTGGAAAATATGAGCCCGCAATTTAAAAATTACTACGAGATATTGGGAGTGCAGCGTTCCGCTTCCGCCGATTCCATAAAGCAGGCGTACAGGAAGCTCGCGAAACGATATCATCCCGACATGCATCCGGAAAATAAAAAAGCCGAGATGTCCGAAAAGTTCAAGGAAATAAACGAAGCTTATGAGGTTTTATCGGATGCCGGCAAGCGCTCCAAATATGACAGGCTGGGAGAGAACTGGCAGAGCGGACAGGAGTTTTCCCCTCCCCCCGGCAGGGGACCCGGCAATTTCAACGCTTATTACGGTTCCGGAGGCAGGCAGGCATATCCCGGCGGAGATTTTAAGGGTTTTTCCGGTTTCAGCGATTTTTTTGAAGCTCTTTTCGGAGACGCCGGAGCGGGCGGATTTCAGGAGGGCTTCAGCCATGGATTCCCGGGACAGCAGGCCGAAAGCCGCAGAACTTCAAGGGATGCGGAAGCGGAACTCCCGCTTTCCATAAAAGACGCCATTTCAGGAGGGCAAAAACAATTTTCATTCCAAACCGCGGCGAAATGTCCGGCCTGCGGCGGCGCCGGACGGGGATTGAAACAGAAAGTCTGCATGACATGCGGAGGCGCCGGACAGGTGAGGATGCCTAGGACCGTAACAGTGAACCTGCCCAGAGGCATAAGGGACGCGATGAGGATACGTCTAAAAGGCCAATGGGACTCAGGCTCCGGACAGCCGGCCGACCTGTATCTTAAAATAAAGCTTCAGCCGGACCCGCTTTATTCAGTGAAAGGCGATGATCTGGAAACTACGGTTACGGTTATGCCGTGGGAAGCCGCTATGGGCGCTGAAATAAGGGTTCCGACCCCGGAAGGGCATATAATGATAAAACTTCCGGAGGGATCACATTCCGGAAAGAATTTGCGGATCGCCGGGAAAGGACTGCCTGCGCAAAACGGAGGCAGAGGCGATTTATACGCGGAAATAAACATAGACCTGCCTGACCGGATAACTCCGGACATGCTGGAGCTTTTCAAAAAAATGAAAGAGTTGTAAATACAGGCTTTTAGGCTGCCCGCCAGACACTGGCGAGGTCTCGTTCTCCGCCGAAGGCGGAGAGACGAAAAGACTGTCCAAACCATCCTTTAACCTGAAAAATGTAATTACGCCCTCACCTTTTATCCTCTCCCCGAGGGAGAGGGGGATGCATAAAAAAATAGAAAGCCCTGCAATCTTAAATGAAAGCAGGGCTTTCCATTTGTTTGAAATTTTTTTATTCCCAGTTCACCTTGCTGAAGTCAGGCAGAACCGGAGCTGATTTTACATTTTGTTTTTTTATCTCAGCCGAGGCCGCGCTTGAAGGCTCGCCTAATTCCTTGAATAAGCCGTCGCCCCGCAGATAATATAAGAAATTACCGGCATGGCTTTTGGTGTTTTTCTGAGCGGTCCATCTGAGATTAAAAATAATGCCCGCCATGGGATTTGCCAGCGTTCCTTCATTGAAGATCAAAGGTTCGCCGTCTTTTTTATTTCTCGCTATTTCCATCGCGAAATTAACCTTCCATCCCCAGCCCGCGGTTATTGAAAGAGGCTGTATCGTCACGGCCGAAAGATACTGCCCTTTCCCCTGATAACTGCCTCCGTGCCGCCACATAACCTGATATTTGCATTTAACCGCCTGATTGCCGAAAAGCCCCTTGACGACGAAATTGTAAACCTTGGCCATGGGAGGCTGCCAGCCCACGGTCGTCTTTTCCCAGTTTTGCGAATTTTTAACTTCTTCCGGCACTGCGGAAAAATACTGCGTATCCGTGTCTATAACCGGTTTGTTTTCCTTTATTATTCCATAGACCTTTTCTCCCAAAGTGAACAGCCGTTCCGCGATAGACAGCCAGTCAACGCTTAACGAAGGCGGGCTGTAAGTGCCCGGCCACGATGGACCACCCGGGAAAGAATTGCCCGGCGGCCATTGATCGGGTACATTGGGAAAAGGAGCGGGGTTATTCGGAATGCCGGGATTTGGCTGAGGCAAAGGCGCCGGCGAAGGCGGCTGAGGAGGTTCATTAGGCGAAGGCGCAGTCGGCGTCGCAACAACATAAGGAGCAACGCGGACCGAAGTCTTGTCCTCATCGATGGTTACATAATATTTTTCATTATCGATAACTATTTCTTTTGCCGCTGTTACTGAAATTCCAAGAACAGTTATAAATAAAACCGCCGCGACGGAACTTAATGCGTATATATTTTTTTTCATTTTAAGCGTTCTCCTTGTTATTTCCGCCATGTGCTATTTAGAAGCTGCCGCGCTGATTCATTCTCGTCAAACTCCGGCATTCCTGAATATTTGTATTCGCCTTTGAACGGATTCCCTATTTCCTTAAAATATCCGTTCCCTTGAATGTAATAGATATATTCGCCGTAAGAATATTTTATCGGAGTTGAAATGTTCCAACCCAAAACCATCTGCATCGCAGCCACGGGGTTTTCAATACTGCCTGAGTTTACAATGGAACCCGGCGGAACTACCGCTGTTAAATTTAATTTATAGCCCCATAAAACGGAAAGATCGAGCAGTCTGGCCGAGACCATATTGAGATATTTACCTTTCCCTTTATAACTGCCGCTATGCTGACGCGAGACGGCGAATTTAACGGACACCACGGTCATTCCGTAAAGATTTTTAGCATAAAAACCGTATACATCCGCATCAGGCTTTGACCAGCCTTCAAGCTGGGAACCGTCGACCGCCTCTTTGGGGAGAGCCGCCGCGTACGGCAAATCGACATATACCACGGGACTGCTTTTCTCCACTATCTGCCATAATTGCTTTCCGATATTTATTATTTGCCCGATCTGCTCCAGTTCGTCCCCGATTTTGCCGGGGGCGGGACTAACAGCAGGGGCTTTTGTGTCGGTCAGCCTTACAAGTCTGATTGAGTCCGAATCAATTGTGTATTTGGCAGGGTCCCTCCTGGCGGATTTTATCTCCGCCGCGCTGAATTCCGACGGCATGGCCATGGGATCAAATCCGCTGTTTCCGGAACCTTCCGCCGCGCATACGCGCAGCGAAAGCGCATACGCCAAAGCCGCCGCCGCTAAAAAACATTTTTTTGCGATAATCATATGTGGTTATCCTTGCCCCTTAAGTTTACGCCGCCGTCTTCATAAGAATTATACCGCCGAATGGCGCATAATGAAAGTGCCGAAAGACCTGCTTTGCGGGGACAAAAGACCTATCGAAAAATAGGCCTTATTTTGCAGGAAACCGATACCAAATACCCATGTCCTTTACCCAAAAAGCTGGTAGCATATGAGTAACGCGGGGAAGGATTGATTATGAACCAGGCAGCGATTGCGGTTATAGCGGCGTCATTGATAACGGCTGGACGGCATATATGCGCCGAAACCGTAAAAACCGATTTTGACGGGAACCGGGATACGCGGTTATCCGCGGAAATAATTAAAAACGCGGCGGCGGCCGCCGATTCTAAAACCAACCCTTACCCGGACGCGGACAAAAGCGGCCGTTCTCAGCCCGCGGAATGGACCATTATGGTCTATATGAACGGGAAAAACAATCTTGACGAAGACGCTTTAGCCGACATCAATGAGATGGAGCTGATAGGCCAGACTGAAAGAATAAAGATTGCGGTAGAAATAGGCCGGATAGCATCCCAGCCGGTTCCCGAACCGTCGGCGGCTGAAAACAGCCTGTCCGGCAGGCGCGCCCGCATAACCGACCCTCCGGCGCGCCGGTATCCCGGAGAGGACTGGGCCGGAGTCAGGAGGTATAAAATAAAACGCGATCCGGACATGAAAAAAATAAGTTCCGAATTTATAAATTTGGGGAACAGGGACATGGGGAACTACAAGCATCTTATAGAGTTCGCGAACTGGGCGAAGTCGGAATATCCGGCGCAGAAATATATGCTGATAGTGTGGAATCACGGCGACGGATGGCGCTTTGACCGCCCCGAAACGACAAGCAGGAGCATTTCTTTTGATGATGAAACGCGCAACGCCATAACGATCCCCCAGCTTGCGGCCGCGCTAAGGAGCATAGGCGGCGTGGATGTGTATGCAAGCGACGCCTGTCTTATGCAGATGGCGGAAGTGGCGTATGAAATACGCAGTTTTGCGAAAGTGATAGTGGGCTCCCAGGAAACCGAACCGGGCACGGGGTATCCGTACAATATTCTGCTTAAAAATTTTAATCTTCACTCCAATCTCACGCCTAAAGCCGCTGGATATTATACCGCGCTGGCATACAGAGATGCGTACAAAGATCAGACAAGAGACAGGGTTACGCAGTCCGCCGTCTGGGGAGGCGCCGTCATGACGGAATTTCGCGGAAAATTTGACGAATGGCTGGAATGCGCGATGAAAACCGGAAAACGGGAAATATTTAAAAATGCATGGATAAACAGCCAGTCTTTCAGAGATCCGGAATATAAAGACCTGATGCATTTTGTAAGCTATGCGGGTTCTGAGTCTTCAGCGCCTAACGACCTAAAAGCCAAAACAAAAGAATTGGCGGATCTTTTTTACGGGAAGGTGCTCATACTTAACGGAACTCCGCAAAATCATTACAAAAATGCTTACGGACTGTCGATTTATGCCCCGGCAATAAAATCAGGCTATGATTATTTCCGGAATTTTTACAAAAGCATGCTGTGGTCCAAAGACGGAAAGTGGGATGAATTCATAGACTGGTATCTCAATAAGTAATTTGCCTCAATAAAAGAGCCTCCCGAGAAATCTCTCGGGAGGCTCTTTTTATATTTTGCAAGTATCAGGTTATTTAGACTGAAGGCTATTAGTTTCTTATTTGTACCTTCAGACTAACAGTCTTCAGCCTATCCGCCTTTTTTTTATCCCACCTGCGCCGGCACTTTTCCGTTTTCCTTCTGCGAATCGCACTGCATGGCGGCTATCTGCCTGTAGACGCTGAGCCTCCATGCATTTTCCGCCTCCGCAATTTTAAGGAGCTTCTTCGCGTTCTCGGGATCCGACTGCATAAGGGTGCGGAACCGTATCTCGCTTTTCATGAAATCCTCAAGCGAAATAACGGGAGCTCCGCTGTCAAGCGCGAGAGGATTTTTATTCTGCGCCCTGAGCGCCGGATTAAACCTGAAAAGAGGCCATCTGCCGGACTGCACCGCCTTTTTCTCCTGGTCCATTCCAGAACGCATATCTATGCCGTGGGCTATGCAGTGGCTGTAAGCCATTATCAGAGCGGGGCCGTCGTAGTTTTCCGCCTCGGCAAAGGCTTTCACCGCCTGATTGAAATTGGCGCCCATGGCAACGCTGGCCACATAGATATTGCCGTAAGTCATGGCCAGCATGGCAAGATCTTTCTTAGGCATTGTCTTTCCGCCCGCCGCAAACAATGCGACCGCTCCCCTTGGAGTGGATTTGGACATCTGGCCGCCGGTATTCGAGTAGACTTCGGTATCAAGAACCAGAGCGCGCACCCTTTTTCCGCTGGCAAGCACGTGGTCCAGTCCGCCGTAGCCTATGTCATAGGCCCAGCCGTCGCCGCCTACGGCCCACACTGATTTTTTAATAAGGTTGTCCGCGAGACTGAGCATCTTTTTGGCGTCGGTTTCGGAGCGCGAAGCGAGTATTTTTTTGAGATCGGTCACTCTTGCGCGCTGTTGTTCTATCTCAATCCAGTCTTTCTGAGCGCAATTGAGTATCTCATCCGCCAGTTTTTTATCCGCGGACAATATGCCGGAGGACAAGGAGGAAAGAAGCTGTCCGGCGTGTTCCTCAAGCTTGTCGAACGCCACTCTCATTCCGAAGCCGAATTCCGCATTGTCCTCAAACAGCGAATTGGACCATGCAGGGCCGCAGCCGTCCGGCCTTGCCGTATAGGGCGTAGTGGGCAGATTTCCGCCGTATATGGACGAACAGCCGGTGGCGTTGGCTATAACGAGATGATCGCCGAAAAGCTGGGTAAGAAGCTTTACATACGGCGTCTCTCCGCAGCCGGCGCAGGCTCCCGAAAACTCAAACAGCGGAGTCACAAGCTGGCTTCCCCTTACGGTCGCCCTGCTGACCTTTGCGGAACCGAGGTCTTTGAGAGACAGGAAAAATTTAAAGTTTTCCTTTTCGGTTTCCCTCAGAGGGATCTGCGGCTGGAGATTTATGGCTTTGCGCTCCGTTTTATTGCCTTTTTCATCTTTGGCATAAGCCGGGCAGTTGTGCACGCAGGCCCCGCAGCCGGTGCAGTCTTCAATCGCGGTCTGAACCGTGACTTTCAGGCCTTTTAAGTCGGTCTTTCCTTCCGCAGACTTAAACGTCGACGGAGCATTTTTGAGCTCGGCGGAATCATAAGCCTTTATCCGTATGGCCGCATGCGGGCATACAAGACTGCATATGCCGCACTGTATGCAGACCGCAGAATCCCAGACGGGGCTTTCAAGAGCTATATTGCGCTTTTCATACATGGCGGTGCCCGTGGGATATGCGCCGTCCACGGGGAATGCCGACACCGGAAGAGTATCGCCCTTAAACGCTATCATGCTGCCGAGGACTTCTTTCACGAATTTCGGCGAATCTTTCGGCACTATCGGGGGCCTGCATATTTTCGAGGAAACAGCCGCCGGAATTTTAACTTCCTCAATGGCGGCCAGAGTGCCGTCGACCGCGGCGAAATTTTTCTTGACCACATCCTCGCCTTTTCTGGCATAAGTTTTCTTAATGGCGTTTTTCACGGCCGTCACTGCCTCGTCTTTGGGCAATACTCCGGAAATGCCGAAAAAAGCGGTCTGCATTATCACGTTTATCCTGTTTCCCATGCCCGTTTCTTTGGCTATTTCAGCGGCGTTTATGACAAAAAATTTGAGTTTTTTGTCTATTATGGATTTCTGGACCTCGCAGGGTATTTTATCCCAGACCTCTTTTGCCGGGTAGGGGCTGTTGAGGAGGAACACCCCCCCCTCCTGCGCTTTGTCAAGCATCTCGTATTTTTCAAGGAACGAGAACTGATGACAGCCTATGAACCTTGCTTTTGAAATAAGATACGGCGCCTTTATGGGATTTTTTCCGAAGCGCACGTGGGAGACGGTCATTGAACCCGCCTTTTTTGAATCATACACGAAATATCCCTGAGCGTGATTGCCGGTCTCCTCGCTTATTATCTTTATCGTATTTTTATTCGCGCCCACCGTGCCGTCCGAGCCCAGTCCGAAGAAAAGGCCGCGGAACACTTCGGGGCTTTCCACGTCCCAGCAGGAATCGTATTTAAGGCTGGCGCCGGTGACGTCGTCCTCTATACCCACCGTGAAATGATTTTTCGGCTTTGCCGCTTTGAGATTGTCGAAAACAGCCTTGGCCATGCAGGGAGTGAATTCCTTTGAGCCGAGCCCGTACCTTCCGCCTACCATCACGGGCAGACGGCTTATGCGCCCCTCATTGACGCCGAGCGCCGCCGCGGACAGCGCGTCCCCGTAAAGGGGCTCGCCCACGGAACCGGCCTCTTTCGTCCGGTCAAGAACGGCTATGGATTTCACCGTCTTGGGAAGCGCGGAGAGAAAATCTTCCACGGAGAACGGGCGGTAAACCCTTACCTTAATAACGCCCGTCTTTTCTCCCGACTTATTGAGATACTCGGCGGTCTCCTGAACCGTATCCGCTCCGGAACCCATAATTACAACAACCCTTTCGGCGTCGGGCGCGCCGGAGTAATCGAACAGGGAGTATTTCCTGCCGGACAGGCCCGCAAATTTTTCCATGACTTTTTTGATAATCGCGGGGGCCGCGTCATAATACTTGTTGACCGCTTCCCTGCTCTGGAAAAACACGTCGGGATTCTGGGCCGTGCCCTTAAGAACCGGGCGCTCGGGGTTCAAGGCGCGGGTTTTATGCATGAGAATAAATTTCTCGTCAAGCATTTCTTTCATGGTTTCAAAGGATATGACATCCACCATGTTGACTTCATGTGAAGTCCTGAATCCATCGAAATAATGCAGAACGGGGAGGCGGGACTCCAGCGAAGCCGCCTGCGCTATCAGCGCGAAATCCATTACTTCCTGCGGATTGGCCGAAGCCATGAGAGCAAAGCCGGTCTGCCGGCAGGCCATGACGTCCGAATGGTCCCCAAATATGGATAGGGCATGGCTGGCCACGGCGCGCGCCGAGACATGAAAAACGGTAGGCGTAAGCTCACCTGCTATCTTATACATGTTGGGGATCATGAGAAGCAGGCCCTGCGAAGCGGTGAAGGTGGTAGTGAGGGCGCCGGCGCTTAAAGCTCCGTGAACCGCTCCCGAGGCTCCGCCTTCGGACTGCAGTTCGGAAACCACGGGCGTTATTCCCCATATATTTTTTTCGCCTTTGGCCGACTTCATATCGCATACTTCGCCCATGACCGACGAGGGGGTTATGGGATAAATGGCAATGACTTCATTTGTGGCATGGGCGACATAAGCGGCCGCTGTGTTTCCGTCCATTGCGGCAAAATTCTTTTTCATCTGTGATCTCCTTTTTTTTGGCAGGACCTGTTGATTGAAGCTAAATCGTATATAGTGTATATTTTTTTTGACCCTTTGCTCAAATTTGAGACGAAAAAAAAAGAAACAAGAGCCTATGCAAAGCTCCTGTTTCTTTTTAAATATGAGTTATTTCCCCAGATGGAATACCAAAGACTGCGTCATGGAAAAATCGTTCTTTTTTACGCCGGCAAACGGCCTGCTGTCATATTCATCCGAGAGCGCTAACCTTAAGGACAGCTTCTCCGGTTTAATGGTAAATTGCGCGTAAAATTCATTGTAAATCCTGTAATTCGAAAAATCTGAGACATCGCCGTAATATAGAAAATCATTGCCGATTTCCATGGAACCGCTTACCGGTATCCTGAAATTAAGCCTGCCGTTCGCGCGCCATATTCTGGTTTCATAGCCGGTGTCATAACGGGCGTATTCGGGAAGAATGCCGACAGACACAAGCGAAGGACTGAAAATATCCGGCATAAATCCGTGAAAGCACAGGCCCGCTCCGTTGGCGGTGCGGTATTTGAGCTTAAGAAAATAATTGTGCGCATGGGTCGACCATGCCCAGATATTGACGCCGGGGCCGGCGGCGTAAACATAAAGGACAGACCCCCTGAATTTGTCCATTAAAGTATTCCCGCTGAAAGAAGTGTAAGAGTTGTCGCCTTCCACGAACAGCGAATTGGTTTGATTGATTTTTCGCGCGTAGCGCAGACTTCCGCCTACGGAACGGCTTTCGGTATTGCCGTCCATATAATTACCGCTGGCCATAATGTCCAGCTTCTGTTTCTCAACGTTAAACCAGAGCTCGGGAGGACTGGCGCGCAGATCGTCCATGCGGGCAAATACCTGGGCCGACGACTGCCCCGCGAAAACACCGGCGCACAAACTGACGAGTGTTAATATATACGCTGTTTTCATAATCGCTCCTCATTATTAAATTGTTTTTTTAGCTCTTTCCACAAATCTTTCTGTATGACACTGCCTCCGTTATATTTGGAA
Source organism: uncultured Elusimicrobiales bacterium (assembly GCA_964520045.1). Lineage (GTDB taxonomy): Bacteria > Elusimicrobiota > Elusimicrobia > Elusimicrobiales > CAZFMJ01 > CAZFMJ01. The sequence goes on from CAZFMJ010000026.1 coordinate 14,953, forward strand.
ATATACACCGGCTTTGAAGTCCTGCTCACGTAAAATTTGTGGCTGTTCCCGCTGCCGCCATAGTTGCTGTCCAAACCTTCCTTAGAAGCAGTGAGTTTGGACTGCCCCATTCTCAAAGCTTCTGAGGAAGGAATGGGGCTGAATGAAAACTCTATTTCCTCGATAGCTCCTCCATCATAGCCGGTAAGACTTCCGCTTTCAAACGGCTCGGACAAGTAGCCTCTTAAATTTTCGTTCCTGTTTATGTAGAACAGCCGTTCTGTCTGGGATATTTTTTCGGTTTTTTCGCTGTAATAGCCGGCGCGCGTTTTTGCCGTTACAAAGAGACTTCCCTGTGACTTCGCGCAGGACTGCCCTTCGGGACTGCCTGAATCCAGCCAGTCAAACCCCGGCTCTTTGTATCCGATAATATACTGCGTGAGCATGCAGGAGCTTTGGACCCGGGCCAGCACCGCATTCCCCTGAGTATCGACATAAAGCTTTTGGGCGCAGTATTTATTGTTAGGGTAATTCGAAGCGGAAGTGCCGGAACAAAGCAAAATGCCGGCCATGGCAATCATAAGGGGAAGATTGCGCGCTTTCCTGAATATTATTTTTTTCATAAGCGCCTCCGATATCTAACGCCGCCGCCCAGATTTAGGTGAATTCATGTGACACTAAATTATACAGCGGGAAAGCGCTGCGCGCATGAGGCAAAAGACCCGCCTTTTCAGGGCCAAAGGACCTATTCTAAAAGAGGGTAAAAGGGAGACGGTAGACGTCCCAAATAATCCTTAAAAGCAGTGTGTTTGGGACTGTCCCATTCTCACGACTTTTCGGAAAGAATGGGACGGAAAAAAGGAATCAGGCTCAATACTTATTAAAGGAAGACATTTCGGTTAGGGATTTTCTGGGTCTGGGAGCCGGTTTTTCAGCGGGGTATCCCACGGAAATAAGCATTTCCACTTTGGAGGTTTGGGGTGCTTGAAGTATGACTGCGGCTTTCTTCGCGTCAAACCAGCCGAGCCAGCAGGTTCCGAGCCCCAATTCATGGGCCTGCAGAATAAAATGCTCGCAGGCGATGCCGATATCCACAAGACGAAAATTAGTATCCTGCGCCTGATTGCCTATCCATGCCGTGAATTTTCCCCGCTGTGAGACTACGGCCGCGATAACCGGAGCGCGGACGGCATGTTTGTTTATGGCATAAACACCTGAAAAGGCGGCCTCGGCAAGCCTCTGTTTTATCACGGGGTCGTCCGCAACTATGAATTTCCACGGCTGGGAGTTGCATGCCGAAGGAGCAAGTCTTGCGGCTTCAAGGCAAAGCAGGATTTTTTCCTTTTCCACCGGAGTTTCCGCAAATTTGCGTATACTGCGCCGTTGGGAAACAAGATTGAAGAAAAACGAATTTTCGGTGTTCATATAGGTAAAATTTTACTACAATTTTCTTAGTATTGGAATTGCTCCTTCAGTATCTACCCCACATGGCCGCTTTTGCGGCCATGTGGAATCATTTCATGGGCGGAGGCAAATATGCATTATCAGATACTTTTAGTCGAAGACGACCCTATGTGCCAAAAACTTTACAGCGATATCCTTGAGGATGCGGGATACAATGTCGCTACGGCAGACAATGTCGATAATGCCCTCGAATATCTGGGGACAGAATTACCCCACCTTGTCATTACCGACATAAATATGCCGGGGCGGTCAGGTGCAGAGCTCATACTTGAAATACGCAAAGACCCGCGTCTTTGCGATATGACGGTATTGATTCTGACCGCCAAAGACACCCCCCTTGACCATGAATATCTCTTAAAAATGGGCGGTGACGCTTTCGTTTCCAAAATACAGCCGGCGAATGTTTTTCTTACCACGGCACAGGGACTTTTGCGCCGTCTTGAGATGGATAAAAAGGTGTTGATACAGGGCAAAATGATGCTGGATAAACGAACGGGATTTGTGCATTTAAACGGAAGCACGGTAAAGACTTTGGGAAAAGACGAGTTCGAAATCCTTTTTCTTCTTGCGGGCAGTTATCCAAAAACTGTTTCGATCAGCGAAGCAAATAAGACGTTGGCAATAGCGGATTCAAAACGCGATATCAGCTCGGTGCTGGCCGGTCTTAAGGCCAAACTTCCTTCGGATATAGCCCAGCGCATAAAACCATCCGACAACGGGTACATTTTTTCATTATAGGATTCATCTTCCTGCTGACGACCCCGCGGAAAATCCCGACGCCCATGCAAAGTGCAGATTAAACCCTCCGCTGTCTCCGTCCACATCCAGAAGCTCTCCTGTTATATACAAGCCCGGAATTTTTTTTGACTGAAAATCACCTTGATTTACCTCGTCAAGAGACACTCCTCCCGCCGAGATCATGGCCTCATTCCACGGCCTTGCGCCGGCTATTTCAAATCTCCAGTCTTTTGCCGTATGCGCCAATTGCGCGGCCGAACGCTCGTCCGCGCAGCGGTCGGGAGCAAGACCCGCCGAAGAAATAAGTTCGGACGCAATTTTGCGTTCCAGCAAACCGGCGAAAAATTCGCGCCATGAAACGCCGGGCGCAAGTCCGCATCGTTTCATAAATAATTGTTTAAGTTCAGATATTGAAAATTCAGGGAAAATATCCATAGAACAGAGCGCCATGCCCTTTTCAAGGCGCAGCGCCGCGGTCCTGCTTATATCCAAGACGGCGGGACCGGAAACGCCGTAAGCCGTAAATAAAATCTCTCCCCGCGAAAAAGCATGGACGCCTTCCTCTAATATTTTAAGGCTGACTTGCGCTCTTATCCCCTGCATTCTTTTTACAAACGGCTCCTTAACGCAAAGAGGCACGAGAGAAGGCGTTATTTTTGTCACTGTATGACCAAGCAGAGACGCAAGCTTGTACCCCGACTGTCCGCCGCCAAGCTGGGGGTACCCCGCCCCCCCGCAGGCAAGAACCGCTTTTCCGGCGCGGAATACGCCGCCGTTTTTGTCCTTAAGGATGAAATCTCCGGAAGCTTTGGAAACCGAAACTATTTCGGTAGAGTGGAATATCCTAACCCGCAGGCGCTTGAGCGCATTTTCAAGCACTTCGGCTACGGACTGCGCCTTCATAGACCTGGGGAATATCCTTCCGTCCCGCTCCTCGGCCAGCACAAGACCCAGTTCCGCAAAAAATTGAACGGCTTTTGCGGAGGGAAAAGCGCAGACCGCACTGCGTATAAATTCGGGGTTTCCGCCGTGGTAGCGTTTGGGGGAGACAAAACGATTGGTAAGATTGCATCTGCCGGCCCCGCTGGCGAGTATTTTTTTCGCGGGCGCCGGGTTTTTCTCGAATACCGACACCTCCGCTCCGGCCCGGGCGGCGAAGACGGCCGACGCGAGCCCCGAGGCTCCGGCGCCGATTATCGCTACGGTTTTACGCTTCACGCTTTTCCGGCGCTGCCCACTACTTTTTCGTTCTTGTCCATATACATCTTAACCAGTTCTTCGCGGGCCGGGCCCATATATTTGCGAGGGTCAAATTCCCCCGGATGTTCCGCGAATACTTTGCGTATCATGGCCGTCATAACAAGCCTTCCGTCGGAATCTATGTTTATTTTGCATACGGCCGACTGCGCCGCGCGCCTGAGCTGTTCGGCGGGGACGCCTACGGCTCCTTCCATCTTTCCGCCGTAATCATTTATCATCTTTATATAGCCGTCAAGAACGGATGACGCGCCGTGAAGAACTATCGGGAATCCCGGGATGCGTTTTTCCACCTCTTCAAGAATGTCGAATCTCAGCGGCGGTGCCTGCTCTCCGGGTTTAACCTTGAATTTATACGCGCCGTGGCTAGTGCCTATGGATATTGCCAAAGAATCCACGCCCGTGCGTTTGACAAAATCCTCCACGTCCGCTGGGTTTGTATAATGGGACACCTCCGAAGAGACATGTTCCTCTATCCCGGCAAGGACCCCCAATTCTCCCTCAACCGAAACATCCCTGGAGCGGGCGTAATCAACCACCTTTCTGGTGACTTCTATATTTCCTTCATAGGCAAGAGCGGAGCCGTCTATCATAACGGAGGAAAATCCGTTGTCTATGCAGGACTTGCATAATTCAAACGAATCACCGTGATCAAGGTGAAGCGCCACGGGCACGGGAGATCCGGTCTCCTTCATCATTTCAATAGCTCCCAGCGCCATATACCGCAGAAGCGTGGCATTGGCATAACTGCGCGCCCCCTTTGAGACCTGCAGTATTACCGGCGAACGGCTTTTGACGCATGCGGTTATAATCGCCTGAAGCTGTTCCATGTTGTTGAAATTATACGCCGGAACGGCATATTTTCCCTTCATCGCTTTTTTAAAGATTTCGCGGGTGTTCACAAAACCGAGTTCCTTATACGACACCGTCTCAGCTGTTATAGCCATTTATTTTACCTCCATTTAATACGGCGACGGTAAAAGGTAAATGTTAGACGGTAGATGGTAAACAACAAAGAAAAAGGGAAATAAAAAATCCTTTTCAGCAGCCTTCTTCTTTTTTTACCGTCTACCATCTACCTTCTTCCGTCCGCCATCCACCATCTTCTTTTTTCTTCCCGTCTACCTTGTACCATCTACCGTTTACCATCTTTTTAAGACACAGAGCCTAAATATTTGATAAAATTAACCGGTGACATGTCCAGAAAAAAATATCGGGGGTAATACAAAATTATGGCTAATCTTGAACTTTTAGACAGACTCGTAAGAACGCCGGGAGTATCGGGCAGAGAGGAAAAAATACGGGAACTCGCGGTCTCGGAACTTAAAAGCCTTGCCGATTCTTTGAAAATAGACGCCATGGGTAATGTAATAGCGGCGCGCAAAGGCGGAGGTAAAAAGCGCGTGATGCTTTCCGCGCATATAGACGAAATCGGTTTCATAGTCAACCATATCGACAAGGACGGTTTCCTCAAATTCGTGCCGGTAGGAGGTTTTGATCCGCGAACGCTTATATCCCAGCGGGTATCCGTTCACACCGCGAAGGGAGCGCTGAGAGGCATTATCGGCACAAAACCGGTGCATGTGCTTGAAGACGAGGAGCTCAAGCGGACACCTAAGATAAAGGACCTTTTTATCGACATCGGATGTGCAAAAGCTGAGGCTGAGAAACTGGTCGCGTTGGGAGATTCGGTAACGCTGGAGCGGGAACTGGCTGAAATAGGAAAGGATATGCTGACGGCAAAAGCTCTGGATAACCGCGCCGGAGTTTACGCAATGATCGAAGCTCTGAGAAAAACCCCGAAAAGCGAATGTGATATTTTCGCCGTAGCTTCCTGTCAGGAAGAAGTAGGGCTGAGAGGGGCCATGGTTTCAGCTTTCGGCATAGAACCCGATATGGCGATAGCAATAGATACGACCGCCGCATGCGACCTGCCTTTCTGCGGAGAACCGGACTACATAACGCGTCTCGGCAAAGGCGTGGGCATAACCATAATGGACGGCACCGCGATAGGGAACGTAAAGCTGGTCAAATTTTTAAAGGAAACAGCGCAGAAGAAAAAAATCAGCCATCAGATGAAGATCGCGATACGCGGAGGCAATGACGCGGGCGCGATTCAGCGGTCGCGGGCAGGCGTGCCGGTGGTTACGCTCTCCATTCCCACCCGCTATATTCACAGCAGCGTTGAAGCCATAAGCAAAAAGGATCTTGAGGCCTGCATAGATCTTGTGTCCGCGTTTTTATCTTCCGCCCATAAAATAGAATTATGAGAAGACGGCAAACGGTAGCTGGAGGAATTAAAACCGGGAATAATTTATCTTGGCTAAAGGAAAAAATATGCAAACTGAAAACAAATTTGCCGATACAAAACCCGGGAAACTGACCCTTGCCTCAAGGAGGGCTTCTTACTACGACATAGCCGATGTCCTTGTAAAATCGCCCTTTAAACTTGAGCAGGAGGACCTTGCCTTTTTTGAGACCATAGACGTGATATACCGCACTCTTTGCGCCGCGCTGTATAATTTTGTGCCCACATCCGGCCATCCGGGAGGCAGCGTATCGTCCGGCAGGATAGTGCAGGGGCTTTTGTATAACACGATGGACTATGAATTATCCAGCCCCCAGCGGCCTGATTCCGATATGATTTCCTATGCCGCCGGACATAAGGCGATGGGCATGTACGCGATGTGGGCTCTGCGCAACGAACTGGTCAGAGCGGGCGATCCCGACCTGCTTCCCGTCGAAAAATTCCAGTTGAGACTGGAGGACCTTTTAGGTTTCAGGCGCAATCCGACCAATGACACTCCTCTGTTTAAAAAATTCCATTCAAAACCGCTTGACGGACACCCCACATGCGCCACTCCTTTCATAAAAACGGCCACCGGAGCGAGCGGCGTAGGAGTCGGCGCTTCTTTGGGACTGGCTCTCGGCGCCATGGATATATACCCCGCTAATCCTCCCCGCATGAATATGATAGAAGGAGAAGGCGGGCTGACTCCCGGAAGAGTCGGCGAAGCTCTTGCCGCCGCGGCTACGGCGCAGATGAAAAATGTTTTTCTTCATGTGGACTGGAATCAGTCGTCGATAGATTCCGACAAGGTTTGCGCTGAAAATTCAAAGCCGGGGGATTATGTGCAGTGGAATCCGGCGGAGCTTGCATATGTAAACGACTGGAACGTTATTTATGTTCCCAACGGCCATGACTTTTATCAGATACTCGCGGCGCAGGAACTGTCTCTTACCGTAAACAACGGCCAGCCCACGGCCGTAATATACCGCACCGTAAAGGGCTGGAAATACGGCATAGAGGGCAGGTCTTCCCACGGAGCCGGCCATAAATTCGCGTCCGACGGATATTATTCGGCGCTCGCCGAATTTGAAAACCGTTTTGAGGCGAAGATGCCGAGATTTTCAGGAGCATCCTCCCCTGCCGAAATCGAAAAATGCTTTTACGACACTTTGATGACAGTGCGCTCTGCTATCGAAAAAAATCCGTCCGTCGCCAAAACCGCCGCCGCAAAAATCCAAAGATCGAAAAACCGTCTTGACGCTCAGAAACGCTACCAGAAAAGCGGAGCGCCCGACATTGAAAAACTTTATAACTCGGCTTATTCCGCCCAAACCGTGCCGGATGCACTTAAACTCGCCGCGGGAAAGCAGGTAACTCTGCGGGACGCGCTGGGAGACGCGATAGGATTTCTGAACGGCAAAACAAACGGCGCTTTTTTCGCCTGCGCCGCGGACTTATGCGGCTCTACGAGCGTGACCAATACCGGAAAAGGATTTCCTCCGGGATTTTATAACGCGGCATCCAATCCCGGCTCGCGGATAATCGCGGTAGGAGGAATATGCGAAGACGCCATGGGCGCCCTTATGACGGGACTTGCAAGCTACGGCAGGCACATAGGCGTCACTTCCTCTTATTCGGCTTTCATAGCGGCGCTTGAGCATGTGCCGGCGCGCCTGCACGGCATAGGACAGCAGACAATGAAAGCGCTTACGGGCAAACCCTACAACACTTTCATAATGATAAACGCTCATGCCGGAGTTAAAACGGGAGAAGACGGACCCACACATGCGGATCCGCAGGCGTTGCAGCTTCTGCAGGAAAATTTCCCGCAGGGCTCGCTGATAACGCTTACGCCGTGGGAGCCCCAGGAAATATGGCCCCTTCTGATAACCGGCCTTTTGAAACGGCCCGCCGTGCTTTGTCCCTTTGTCACGCGCCCTCCTGAAATCATCATCGACCGCGCTCAGGCGGGACTGCCCGAGCCGGCCGCCGCCGCCAAAGGCATATACGCGTTGATGAAAGCGGACGCGGACAAAAAGCCTTACCACGGAACGATCGTGCTTCAGGGCAACGGAGTGGCTTCGATATTTATCGCTGAAGTCCTGCCTGAAATAAAAAAGCAAGGGCTCAATCTTAACGTGTTTTATGTTTCCAGCATGGAGCTTTTTCAGATGCTTGCGGAGAAAGAAAGAGACACCCTTTATCCCCAGTCTCTCGCCATGGAAGCCATGGGAATGACCGATTTCACTCTGCCAACGATGTATTTCTGGGTAAGATCCGGCGAAGGCATACGCAGAACGCTTCACTCGTTCAGGAACGGACATTATCTGGGAAGCGGGCAGGCTCATAAAGTGTTTGAAGAAGCCGGTCTGCACGGCAAGGGACAGCTGCAGTCCGTGCTGGACTATGCCGCGCATATGGAAAAAAGGCCTGCTTCCGGGAAAAAGAGAACCAAAGCCGCAAAAAAAATTAACGGCGAAAAAACCGCAGGGCATGTCTAAATCGAGCGCCGGCTAATAATCGGGAGGTGTCATGTCTGAAGAAAAGCCGTATCTTACGGGACGCACATATCTTTTCAGCATACGCAAAGGCGAAGATCTGCTGGGAGCTCTGCAGGATTTCTGCCACGACAATCAGGTGCGCTGCGGAGTCATACATGCCGTAGGCGCGGTGGAAAAAGCCACATTCGGCTTCTATGAACAGAAAAAGAAGAAATACAATAAAACGACCATAGACCGCGAGCTGGAAATACTTTCTTTGACCGGCAACGCGAGCCTTTATGACGATCACCCCATGGTTCACGCCCACATTTCCCTGGCCGACAGCGACAACAGGGTTTACGGCGGACATCTTATGGCCGGAACGAAGGTGTTTGCCTGCGAAGTATTTATACAGGAACTGACGGGCATTCCGAAAATAAGGCGCACCGATAAGGCGACGCAGCTTCCGCTTTGGTGCAGCGCGCCGTCGAAATAAATAAAGAAGAAGGTAGACGGGAGACGGTAAACGGTAGATGGAAGAACGAAGATAGGAAAAAAATGCAGGTTATTTTGGTTTTTGCCTTTTCTGTACCGTCTACCATCTACCGTTTCCCGTCTACCCTCCTTAATGATGAATGAAAATACGCAGTTTAAGTCGGGGTTTGTCGTGCTGGCAGGTCTTCCGAATGTCGGGAAATCCACGCTTATAAACCGCCTTTCCGGATTCAAAATTTCCATAATCTCGCCCAAACCGCAGACTACGCGCAATAATATACTGGCGATCGTGGACGGCAGCGGTTTTCAGGCTGTTTTTGTGGACACGCCGGGAATTCTGCGCCCCTCCTGCGGTCTGCAGAGACAAATGACGGCAAGCTCGAAAAAGGCGGTGCGCGAAGACGCGGATATCCTCTGCCTCATGGCGGAGCCCGGGATCCCCTCCGCGCAGGAAATCCCCCTGCTTGAAAGCATGTTCCATGCCGATTGCGTTAAAATTCTGGCGATCAATAAAATAGATTTAGCGCAGAATAACTCAATACTTGATAAAACCGCTGAATTTTACGCCGAAAAATTCGCGTTTAAAAAAATTTTCAGGCTGTCGGCTTTAACCGGCGCCGGAACCGGCGATTTGAAAAAATTTATAATCGCCTCCCTGCCCGAGCATCCTCCGTATTACCCCGAAGGCTGTTTTACGGACAGGTGGGAGCGGTTCTACGCGGGGGAATTAATACGCGAGAACATATTCAATATGTATTCTCAGGAAGTGCCTTATGCCACGGCGGTGGAAATAGAAACCTATCACGAACACCCTGACTGCGATTTTATACGCGCCGTGATTCACACGGAAAAGCCTTCTTTGAAACCGATTCTTATCGGCAAAAAGGGCATAAACCTCAAAACTCTGCGGGAAAAATCCCAAGCCGCGATAAAAGAGCTTACTGGCAGGAATGCGCGGCTTGAACTTTTCATAAAAGTGACAAAAGACTGGCATGAAAAGAAATTCTGGAACGACTGATTCATCCGTAAAAAATCCAAATTCGCCCCCCCACCCTCCCCTCCCCCACATCGGGGGAGGGAGTGCGATGCAAAAGTTGAAATTCTTACAACGCCCCAAACAATTCCTCTTTTTTGTTTTATGGGCGATAGTCGCCTGCGCGGGCGCATATCTTATTTTAACAGGCCTCGGCAGGCCCGTGCTGTGGGGGGACGAAGCTGAAACAGCGCTGATGTCTGAAACCACGCTGGCAAAAGGCTACCCCTCTTCCTTTGACGGAAGAAGAATATTCACCATTTATGACGACATGCGCGAATCGAACAAAAGATTCATATGGACTTTTCATCCGTGGCTTCAGTTTTATGCCGCGGCGGGCTCAATGGCGGTTTTCGGCCATAATGCAAAAGCGGCGCGCCTTCCCTTTGCTCTTGCCTCATGGCTTTCTCTGTTTGCGATGGGTGCGTTTGCTTATAAATGGCTCAGGTTTGACAGAATAAATCCTCTCGCAGTCTCGCTCCTTCCGGCGGTAATAGCTCTTTCAAATCCGGTTTTTATAAACCATGCCCGCCAGGCCCGCTACTACGGCCTTGTCCTGCTGTTTGTTCCAGTCTGCATGCACCTTTATATGCTGTGGCACTCCGCTCCGGATAGGCGCAAAGCCGCGGCTCTGGGAATATGTCTGGCGCTTTTGTTCCACTCAAATTATTTTCATTTCGGCCTTCTCACTGCCGCCATGATACTGCACCTGCTGATAAGCGGACGAAATAAAATAAGAACCGGATTCCCGACCTTTCTTTTGGCGCTTGCCTCCGCTTTTATATTGTCTTATCCATGGTATGCTGTTTTTAAACCGTATCCGGGAGGGATAAGATTGGCGGCCGGCCGGGCATGGCTTGATTATATAATCACAATGGCAAAACACGCCAATAATTATGCTCTCCCGCTTATACTTCCGCTGACGGCATTCATAGTATGCTTCACTGCCGGCAGATTTCGGGCCCGAGACAAGAATAAACTTCCGGATTTACCGGCGCGCAGATTTATATGGATGGTGTTTTTAATTGTTATCGCAGGGGTCGCCTGTCTTCCGATATATACGTTCCGCTATCTGCTTCCCATACTTGCATGCGGGGCCTTTATAGCGGCGGACGCGGTCGCCGCGCTCTGGCTTAAATCCAGAATCGCGGCCGTTTCGGCGTTTATAATGCTTGTTTGCACAGGCGTCCTGCAGAATGCGGCCTCTCCGCGGCAATTTTTTTCCGCGCAGACATGGAGACTTCCTCTCGCCGATGTCATCTATGAAAAAACCCGCAGACCCCCCACTATGCTTAACTGCGTGGTGGATTTTCTCGCTTTAAATTCAAAACCCGAAGAAACCATCCTTGTCGAGGACCCTGCATTCCAATTTTCGTTTCATACGGGCATGAAAGTGCTTGACGCAAGGTTCCGCTACAATCTTGCGCAGGCGGCCTCGGCTGACTGGATAATGGAATTGGCGACGATACAGCTGGGAATGCCGAAAATAAGGTTATTGCCCGCTTCTTTGGGATTGACGGATAAGTACGAAAAAATACAGTTTGGATGTCCCGAAACTCCGCCGTGGGGAGTTATTCCCGAGCCAGGGGTTCATGATTACGGCAGGAACCCCTATCGTCTCTGGCCCGTAGTTTTCTATAAAAAGATATAAAGAAGGTAAACGGTAGATGGGAGACGGTAGACGGTGAACAGCAGGAGGTAAAAAGAAGAAAGAAATTAGGGTCAGTGAAAACCGGTTGCTTTTACATATAATCTTCCGGTTTTTTGTCTGCTATTTCTTCGTGCCTTAGTGTCTTCGTGTGAAAATCGATTTTTGAGGAATTTCCGCAACTACTGTTCCCCTGCTTTCCGTCCACCTTTTACCGTCTCCCGTTTATCGTCTACCATCTGCCGGGTATACTCTCTCCGCAATCCGGACACGATCCTTTGCCCCCCGCTGTTTTTATGCGGACGGAAAGAGTTTTCATCCCGCGCCTTTCAACAAGAAGGACCCCGCACTTCGGACACCATGTATGTTCATACCCCCCTTTTATTCCCGGAATGTTCCCGGCATACACGAATTTAAGGCCTTCGCTTTTTCCTATTTCAGCGGCTTTTATCAGCGCCGAAACGTCCGTAGCAGGCCTGTCGGTCATCTTATAATCGGGGTGGAAAGCTGTGACATGCCATGGGATATCGGGTGACACCGAAAATATGAATTTAGCCGCGCCCCGCAGTTCTTTCTCGCTGTCATTAAAACCCGGAATCACCAAAGTCACTATCTCAAGCCAGAATCCGAGCTCTTTTATGCGGCGTATCGAATCAAGCACGATATGGAGTTTTCCGCCGGCGGTTTTTTCATATTTTGCGCCGTCAAAACATTTCAGGTCTACCTTATATACGTCCGCATACGGCCGTATATATTCAAGAGCCCGCGGACCGGCATAGCCGTTTGACACGTAACCGCACAAAAATCCCAGCGCTTTCGCTTTTTTAAAAATTTCAGCCGACCATTCAGCCGTTATCAGCGGTTCGTTATAAGTGGAAACCACTATCCGGCTTGAGCATTTTTGCGCAAGTTTTACCAATTGTTCCGATGAAATTTCATGAACAGCCGAACCGCAAAAAGGCTCTTTCAGGGTTTGAGACGACTCATAATTCTGGCAGAAACTGCACGAGAAATTGCATCCCAGCATTCCGAATGAAAACGCGCCGGCTCCCGGAAGGACGTGGAAAAATGGTTTTTTTTCCACGGGGTCGCAGGCCATGCCAGCCGTATATCCGTACGGCGCCATAAGGATCGAGCCTTTATTAAAACGCATCCTGCATATCCCTCTGGCGCCTTCGCCAAGCGCGCAGGCATGCCCGCAGGCAAGGCACTTTATTCTGCCGTCAGACAGACTCTCGCAAAGACCGGCCGGCCGCGCTTTCGCGTCAAGCTCTTCCATTAGGCTCATAAATTTATTATATATTTATATATGACCATTTACACTATCAGGGCGCTTATACTGTCTGCCGCAGTTTTCGCGTCCGCAGTAAAACCCGCATACTGCGGAGGTTTTACTCTCGGGGATGAAATAGACGCAAAATATGAAACAGGCATAACACTCATGTACCGCCTTGATTTTGACGCGGCGGAAGCCGTTTTCCGCGATATCATCAATACTGAACCCGACAATCCCGCCGGCTATTTTGCGGTCTCGGCAATTTACTGGTGGCGCTACTCCCAGAATTTCGACGTGCAGATAAAATCGAAAACGCTTGAAAAGGAATTTTTTAAAAATATCGATAAAACCATAAATTTGTCCAAGCAGATGCTCAAAAAGAAGAACAATCCGGAGCAGGCTCTCCTTCGCCGAAAAGCTGCGGAGGAGCATGCGTATTTTTTCATGGGAAGCGCGTACGGCCTTGCCGGCAGGTGGAACGTGGTGCAGAAGCACTGGATCTCGGCGTATTGGAACGGAAGCAAAGGCAGAAAATTCCTGAAAAAATGCACGGGAATAAATCCCGAAGTATACGACGCCTATATGGGGCTGGGGATATTCGACTATTACGCAGATACCCTTCCTCCGGCGCTTAAACTGCCCGCGCTCCTTTTTGTAAAAGGCGACCGGGAAAACGGGCTCCGCCAGATACGGCTTGCCTCCCAAAAGGGGAAATTTTTCTCAACCGAGGCCAGATTTTTCCTCGCCGGAATACTCAGCCGGGACGAAAAAGATTATCCGCAGGCGCTTTCCGTTTCCGCCGATTTGCGGAAAACCGACCCTTCAAATTCCTTTTTCTGGATGGGAGACATACTCACCCGCTGCAACGCGCTGGATTGGGAAGGCGTAATTGAAGAAGGCAATAAGTTTCTTGCCGGGCATTCAACCGGTTCCGCGGCGGGAATAGCCCAGCAATTGTCCCTGATATATCTTTCCGTCGGCGACGCCTATCTTGCGACCGGGCGTTTTGAGGAAGCGGTAAACTGGTTCGGCGGCGGCATCGATAAGACGGCCTATCCCCTGAAGGGCTGGGTTACTTACTGTTATTTAAGGCGCGGACAGGCTTTAGATTTGCTGGGCAGGCGCGAAGAAGCGAAAAACGACTACAAGACCGCGCTTTCGCGCGACAATTTCTGGGACTCGCGCAAATACGCGAAACTTGCGCTAAAATCCCCCCCCGACTATCAGGAAGTAAAACGCCAGCTGGTTGAAACGGAATAAAAGAACGGTAAATGGTAGATGGAAGACGGTAGACGGCAGGAAGATGTGATTAAGGTAAAAAAACGGAAAAGCTGTAGCTGTAAAGCCGTCTCGATTCTCCCATACTCACTTAATTACTCTCTTGCTCACTTACTTGCTTAATCACTTTTTTATCTTCTCTTCACCGTCTACCATTTCCCGTCTACCGTTTACCGTCTTCATCTGGGTCCTTGGGCCTATTTTTTTGCTAGGTCTTACGGCCTCAAAAATTACCCCTTATGCCCATCCAAGATTGCATTTCATGGCGCACAATAGTAGTGAGGGGTAGAAATAAAAGAGCCGAGGAGGTAAAATACGATGAACCGCCCAATTAAAGAATTTGAAGCTGTCATATGCAGTTTCTCCCTGCTTTTCCTCATAGCCGCGCAGGCGCATGCTCTGGGGGTGGAACAATGGGTAGCTCAGTTCCAGAATTTCCAGGCATCCAGGACAATAACCGATTCAGGAAACAGCCAAACCAACATAACCACCGCGGCGGTGGTCATAAATATCGGACAAAAAAGACGTCTCGAGAATAGAACGCGCAGGCTCATTGCTGGAGCAAAAAGCGAAAAAAGCGCCATAGCCCTCGATTCCATACGCAGAATGGGGAAATCAGGCGCGGGCGGACAGGAGACCGCGGATTGTCTGGTAAAAATAGCGCTTAATTCAGAGGAAGAAGGACAACGCAACGCCGCAGTGCGCTCAATGATAAATTTAGGCGGGGAAAATCTTTACAAAAGTCTCGCTTTTATACTCGCTCATGCGGCAAAAAAATTCAATGACGCCTCCATGCCCCATGCGGCGGTCTCTGCGATAAGAAACGGCAGGCACACCGATGAAGGCGCGGTCGATTTTCTCGAACACATAGCCATCAATTATAAGGAAGCGGCGCCGTCTGCGGCAAGCGCGCTGGGCGAAATAGGAGGCGAAAGAGCCGTGGAGGTTCTGAGCAAAATGGCGCAGAAAAATGATTCTTCGCGGACGGAAAAAATCGCGGTTATCTCGGCTTTGGCTAAAATAGGAGGAGATCAAGTAGTTGGGCCGCTGACGAAAACGGCGGTAAACGGCGAAGACGACTACGCACAGATGATAGCCTCCAACACTATAGCCCGGATGAATACGGAAAAATCGCGCTCGGCTTTAAAACAGATTAAGAATAAATCCAATAATCTTTTGGCCAGAGGCAACGCGATACTGGCGCTGAGAAGATAAAAAACGCCGGTCGGCTGGACTGCGAGACAGCTGGACGGCCAACAGGGAAGAAAAAACCGCAGGACAAGCTAGACGGCTAGTCCGCCGGGATTTAGCTTTAAAACTACCTCAAACAGTATGCTATACATCCTATCCATTCTCCGCTTGCTGAACCTGCGCATAGCTTCCACTGCCCGCTAGGTATTGGGCTTAACCCGCATCTTCCGCTTATCGATACATATTCATACGTAAGCGCGCAATATTTCTGTACCAATCTTGTTGTGATACAAAACTCGTAATCCGCAACGTGCACCCAATCAGTGTAATCACCCTGGGGAATGCTCCCAATCATATCTACAAAATAACTTGAAACCACAGCGGACTCCAAAGGGGACCCCCCTGATGATTTCCACTGTTTAACGTTGTCATCCCAATATACGAGTTGATGACTGCCGGTATTATACACCATTAGACCATCTTTTCGATTGGCAAGCGGAATGACGTTAGGGTCGGCATACCGCGGGGGAAGAAAACCATTGTTTGTTGACACAACATCCAATTTTGCCTGCGGCTCTGTGGTTCCTATGCCTACCATGCCGTTTGGATTTTTTTCTGAAGTTAACACCACATTCCCCTTCTCCCTCGCAAATGTCGCCTTGTTTAGGCTGACAAGCCTCGTGTAAATACCCACGGGCGAAGGATAATACGCGTGCAAAGTCAGCGTTTCCGTTCCCATTCTGACATAGCCTATGGACATCAGCGTAATTAACATCATCGCGCCAAAGTTGAATTTGGTTAATTCTATTTCATCCGGTATCCGCGGTATTCGTATTTTCATTGTTTATTCTCCGTTAACCGTCTACCATCTTCCGTCTCCCATCTGCCCTCTTCTTAATAGGGTTCCGGCGCTATAACATTCAGCTGTCCGGGAAGCACGTAAAATTTTACGGTGTTTCCGGATTCCATGTCGTCTCCGTCAAGATGAAAACACGGCTCATCAATACAGGTAACCTCTGCGGAACTGCACTTAAAGATATGAACTTCGGGATACTTATCTAAATCCCCCTTAAAAAGACTCGGAAGCATCCGCGCCGCGCGAATGACTGAAACAACGTCCACTACTGAAATATCCAGCAGACCGTCATCCAGAAGCGCGGAAGGCGCTATTTTAGCTCCCCCGCCGTATTCCCTGCCGTTGGCAACGGTAAACACAAGAGGCATGAATTCCCCCTCAATGCAGGGCGACGAGGAACCGCCAAGCAGTTTCAGCCGGAACCTGCGGGGTTTAAACCATATAAATGTGTTCACCGAATGAAAAACATACGGGAATATACCGCGCCGGCCTTTGCGCTTATTAAAAATTTTTGCCACTTCCGCATCAAGGCCGAAACCGGCTGTGCAGAAAAAGGGATGGCCGTTCGCCATCCCGACATCTATTTTGCGCGCTTTCCATTTCAAAATCCCCGCACAGGCTTCGGCCGGATTCATGGGAATATGGAGATTGCGCGCAAGGCCATTGCCCGAACCGCAGGGAATTATGGCAAGAGTTTTTTCCTTCCCCACCAGCGAAAGAGCCGTTTCCCTTATGGTTCCGTCGCCGCCCACGGCAACTATAGTTGAAAAACCTTCGGCTATAGCCAGAGCCGCCAATTCGCTCGCATGCCCCCTGTCTTGCGTAACGGCAAATTTACAGCGGTGTCCGTTTTGAGCAAGCAGGGATTTAAAGACAGGCAGAAATCTCTCCGCTCCGTTTCCTGCCGCCGGATTTACGATAAAAAAATAAGACATATTATTAAGACGGTAGATGGTAAACGGTAGAAGGTAGACGGTCAAATAAATCAAAAAAAGGACAGGCTATAAATAAATTATCCTCCGTTTTTTTCCTGCCTGCCGTTTTCCATCTTCCTCTTACCATCTTCTTTCCTCCGTCTACCATCTACCTTCTACCGTTTACCTTCTTCTACTCGATTGCGCTTATGCCGGTTGCCCAACTGGCTTTGCGATCGGTTGCCTTTATGCTTATAGCGCTGTTTCCGGAATTAAAAAGACCCTCGCCGCACTTAAATTTCACAAGATAATAGCTTCCGACCTTAAAATCAGGATTATCGCCCGAAACTCCGGCAAAATCCTCCAGATAAAGATAATGCGTTTGCTTTCCCTCTCCCGCGGCGGAGAAATTCATCCTCCAGCCTTTTCCAATCCTTTTAGCCACGAGCATAAGCAATTCCAGTTCAAGCTCCAGTCCTTTGAATGAAGAGGGATTTTCTAAAAATCGCCCTGCGGTTTCGGCATGATCGGGTTTTGTCTCAGAAGCGCCTGCGGAATCGTTCGGGACGGATTCCGTTTTCTGTTCCTCACCGCTTTCTTCCTGTTCTGTATTCTCCACATAATCGCCGATTTCTTCCTGCGCTGCCTTTGCGGGCGCAAGACCCGAGGAAATACTAATTACGGCCGAACCAGCGGCATTACCGGGAAGCCAAACGGATGAAGCATCGCTGAAATTCGTCTGCTTTTTACGCGCGCCGCAGTCATTGAGCAGATAGCCTATGCCTATGCCGATGGCAAGCAAAAGTATGTTATTTATTATTTTAAGTTTCCCGAAAGGCATATAGTTAAGAAGACGGAATACGGTACTGAGCAGTCGCTATATTTTAGTATATTTTTTATGCAAAAACTGCCTCCTTTTTTTGTAGAATTTATTTAAGAATCGCTATGGCGGACAAAACACTTCCGGAAAATGAATTGCGGGCTTTTTTCAGCCTTCTTCAGGATGAAGATGAAAAAATTGCGCCCGTGCTGAGAATGCAGCTGCGCCAGATCATGGATACCCAGCCTGTAACGGTTCAGTCGCTGATCTCGATGGAATTTCCGCAGCTTCGCAAAACTCTTGATTCCATTGTTGAAGATTCCAGATGGGAAACGATCGGCGAAAGCCTTAAAATCCTGGCGGAAAACGGAGAAAATCCCGATCTTGAGGAAGGGCTTTTTCAAATTTCAAAATTTGCCTATCCCAAAGCCGATAAATGCGAGATATCGCTTCATCTTGACGCCATAGCGGCCGATGTCAGGCAGGACATAGTAAGCTGCCCCGCAAACGACGCGGGACTGCTTCGCTGTAATCTCACCATAGGCAAAGACGCAAAAAAGCCGCAGGAAGCATCCGTCCCGACAGACGGTTTTATAACCGATATCCTTGATATCATAGACAAGCTTAACAACACCCTTTTTGCGAAACATGGTTTCAGGGGGAATGAAAGAAACTATTACGACCCGGAGAACACCTTTCTTTTCAGCGTGCTGAAAAAAAGGCAGGGCTCGCCGATCTCCCTTTCCTCAATATATATTCTCGTGGCCAAGAGATTGGGACTGCCGATTTCCGGAATAGGCCTGCCCGGACATTTTATAGTTCAGGCAAAAACCCCCGAGGGCCGGATTTATCTCGATCCTTTCAGGAACGGCCGCCGGCTGACGTCCACCGATTGCAGAATGATGGCGCTCCGCCAGAACATCGAATGGGACGCGGTATACCTTACGCCCGTAAACATGCGCTATATACTGGAGAGAACTCTCGTGAATCTGATGAATTCATACGGCAAGGCGGGAGATGAAAGGCGCGCCGAATGGCTGAAAAAATATCTTGCGGTTTTTGAAAATCCGGGTTGACATATTTTTCGCAAATTTTGTATTAATTTAATGATGCGTAGGTAGATGGTAGACGGAGAAAGAAGATGTTAAGTTGCAACCGCAAAATGGAAGATAACTTGTTTTTTTGTTTTTTCTTTTCCGTCTACCGTTTACCATCTACCGTCTTCCGATTGTAAGGGCTTATAGATATGATCCTAGTCGACGGACTTGTGCGCAAATACGGCAGCAACACGGCGGTAAACGGAATATCTTTCCGCGTAGGCCGGAGAGAAATAATCGGTTTTTTAGGGCCCAACGGCGCGGGAAAAACCACCACATTAAAAGTGCTTGCCGGCTGTTTATATCCGTCCGAAGGAAAAGTCACGATAGCGGACTCCGATATAACCGAACATCCGATACGCTGCCGCACGATGATAGGCTATCTGCCTGAGAACAATCCGCTTTATGAGGAAATGGAAGTTTCCGAATTCCTTGAATGGTCGGCCGGAGTGCGTTCCGTCCCGAAGCAAAAAAGAAAAGCCTGCGTGAGCGCGGCGATTGAAAAATGCGGTCTTTCCACCGTCATAGGAAAAGACATCGGACAGCTTTCAAAAGGCTACCGCCAGCGGGTAGGCCTTGCGCGGGCCATACTGCATGACCCCCCCATATTGCTGCTGGATGAACCTACGGCGGGCCTCGACCCCAACCAGGCAGCGGAGGTGCGCAGGCTTATTTCCGATCTGCGCAGGGAAAAAACAGTGCTTTTAAGCACTCATATACTTTCCGAAGTGCGTTCAACCTGCGATAAGGTCATAATAATACACAGGGGACAGCTGGCGGCGCAGGGAAGCCTTGAAGAGTTATCCGCCGGAGCTTCGGAGGGGCAGAAAATAATATTTTCGCTGAAAACCGGAATCGACGCGGAAAAAATTAAACAAAAAATTTCTTCCATTGAAGGAACGGCTTCCGTAAGCCATTGCGCTCAAGCCGGCGAGGAGATATTTTCCGTATCGATGAAATCAAGCGCGGAAGACGGCCGCTCCCTTATTTTCAGAACGGCCGCGGACAATAATTGGCCTCTTCTTGAACTGCGCAAAGAAACGGTGACACTTGAGGAGGTATTCCGAAGTCTGACCGCGTAAAATTCTGTATTCCGGCCGCTTAGATAGTTGAAAATTATGAAAAATTTTGGGAAAGTTTTAAGCATGGAATTCCGGCAGTTATACCTTAAAGAAACCGGAATGTATTTTAATTATCCCACGGCCTACATAATAACGGTTGTATTCCTGCTTATAACGGGATATTTTTTCTCCCAGCCGCTTTTTATAATCAATCAGGCCAGCATAGATTCTCTCATGAACACCGCCCCTTTAATGCTTGTGTTTTTTGTTCCCGCCATAACAATGAAACTTTTTTCCGAAGAAATAAAAACCGGAACCATTGAGATAATAATGACCCTGCCGGTGCCCGATTGGCAGCTGCTGGCGGCAAAATTTTTGGCCGCGCTGACGGTTATAGCCGCCGCCCTGATTCTTACGGCCGTGCATCCCATTACCGTGGGCCTGCTGGGCCGCCTGGATTGGGGCGCCGCCGCCGGGGCGTATGCGGGCATGCTGCTGACAGGCGCTTTGCTTGCCTCCGCCGGCATATTCGCCTCTACTCTCACCCGCAACCAGGTCACGGCGTTTATATCGGCCTTTTTGATAGGTTTTTTCTTCTACATGGTCGGCTATATCGACACCTTTATGCCTCTATGGCTGTCGCCTTTTACCGATTTCATCGGCATGGACGCTCATATTAAAAATATGGCGCGGGGAGTGATAGACTCCCGCGATATTGTGTATTATGCGACATTTTCGGGCTTTTTCCTTTTTCTTGCGCAGGTTAAATTGTGGCTGTCCCGCTACTAAGGGGTCGCAACGACCCCTTAGTAGCGGGACCAGTCACCAGCGGCCCATGTCCAGAGAAGAAGGTGCCCGGCGGCCCGGTTACCCAGGGGCCCAAGTCGCCAGATAGACTAGGGAATTAATCTCTTCCTGGGTGTCTGGTCGTTTTCTTCTCTGGGTTGCTGGGCGGCTGGAAACTTGGGAATCGTGTAACTTCTGCATAATATGATGGATAATAAAAAACGACTTTGGCTTTCTTCCTCCGCCGGAGTGGCGCTTGCCGTCGCGGTGCTCGTGCTGGCAAATGCCGCTTCGCAGTTCCTTTATCTGCGGCTTGATTTCAGCAAAGGGAACATATATTCCGTAAGCAAGGCCAGCGTCAAAATCCTGCGCTCCCTGCCTGACCCCGTTCTTGTAAAAGTATATTATTCAAAAAACCTTCCGCCCCAGATAACTTTTGCGCATCAGTATCTGCGCGACCTTCTGCGCGAATATGAATCCGCTTCAAACGGAAACCTTAAATGCAGTTTTTTTGAAATAAATGAAGACCCTCAGCCGCGCCAGGACGCCCTTAAAAACGGCATAGCCCCCGTGAGCTTCAATATATTCGCCAACGAAAGGTACGAACAGATCGAAGGTTTTCTGGGGCTTACGCTCCAATACCGCGATAAAAAAGAAACCATTCCTTTCCTTCAGGATATCTCGGGCCTTGAATACGATCTTACCTCGCGCATTAAAACGCTTTCTTCGGCCTCCAAGCCGGCAATCGGTTTTGTCACATCCGGAGGCGCGATATCTCCGTCGGAACTGGACCCGCAGGTCGCAGCCAAGCTTGAATCAAGATATGACGTAAAAATGGTTGATTTTGAGACCATATCGGTTGACAGCGGAGTGCCTTCCGAAATACAAACGCTCGCCTTTCTGGGACCTCAAAGCCGCCTTAAAGAAAAGGAGCTGTTTCTGCTGGACCAGTATCTTCTTTCCGGCCGGGCTCTTTTGACGGCGGTAGACGCCAAAAAAGTGGATCTGCGGTCATTTTTTGCCGTAGAGAACGAAACCGGACTTTCAGATTTTCTCTCAAAGCACGGACTGTCCCTTGACAGCCGTATTGCCATGGATATGCAGTGCCAGCCCATACAGATATCCGCCAAACAGGGTCTTTTTGTAATAACTAATATCGTGAATTATCCTCCGTTTATCGTATCAACGGAGCTTAACCGCGAACATCCCGCCGTCAAGGACCTTGATTCCGTGGTTTTCCCGTACAGCAGTCCTATTGAGATAAAGGAAAGCACGGGAACGGCGAACGCCGGCAGAAAAACAGAAATACTGGCAAAATCTTCAATCAAAAGCTGGATTAAAAACGCTCAAACCGCGGGGTATATCTCTTTGAATCCTTTCCAGGATATGGATATTTCCAAGGATGACAAAAAGGGTCCTTTTATTCTCGCGGCGGCGGTGCAGGACAGGTTTTCGCCGTATTTTCAGACTCCCCCCAAAGAGCTGAAGCTCAAAACAAAGCCGCTGGCTGAAGCCAAAAGCGCCGGAAGGCTGGCTTTAATATCCACCTCCAAGTTCGCAAACAGAGATTTCCAAATGCCGTCCGCAAATTCAATGTTTCTGCTCAACCTCATAGACTGGCTCGCCCAAGACGACGACCTTATCGCCATACGTTCCAAAAGCGTGGAATTTCACCCGTTGCGCGAGATACCGGCGGCAGGCAAGACCATGGTCAGGTATCTCAATCTTTTCATCCCGCCGCTGACGGCCGTGTCTGCCGGCCTACTTTGGTGGAAATTGCGGCGCAGGAAGCGCCTGGCGGCGGTAAAAACTTATTCGGCAAAAATTTAATGAGAAAAAAGCATATTCTTATTCTTCTTTCCGCCGCGGTATTTTTAGGCATTCTATCGGCGGTATCATGGCGTTTGTCGCGGCCGGCTGAAGCAAAAACTCTTTGCGCAAAAAACATCTCAAAAACCGCTTCCGGAATTAAAATCGCCGGTCCGCGCGGAGAATTCTCTTTTCAGCGGACCGGAGAGTCGTGGAAAATGATTTCCCCCCTGCGCTATCCCGCGGATTCAGCCGCCCTGCAAAGCTTTGCGGAAAATCTCGCCGATGTCCGGCTTTCGGACGCGCTTACAAAAAATCCCGACGGTCATGAAATTTTCGGACTGGCGCAATCCAGCCGAACGCGGATACAGATTTTTGGATCTTCCGAAGGCAATACCCCCCCGGTCCTGGACTTTTACGCGGGAAAGGAAGGGATGGGAGCGGAAACTGTGTACGTCAATTTTTCCGGCAAACCCGAAGTGTCGGAAGCCTCGGGAATTTCATATCAGTCCTTTTCTAAATCGACAGGGGACTGGCTGGACCGCGCGATTATAT
>CAZFMJ010000027.1:0-16427 GCA_964520045.1 uncultured Elusimicrobiales bacterium
ATGTGGGGAATGTTCTACTGCTGAAATCTGAGGAACTTACCGCTGCTCCTATCAGTGTCTAATATTTTCTGGAATTTAGTATGTAGCGCATCATTGGCTTTGTGCGCGTTAACCTTTTGCTCTAAACGCTGATTTGTGTCAATTAATTTCTCAATATCATCCTCAATTTGTTCGGAGTTACACCATCCCTTAAATATGTCCTCGCTCAGTTGGGTAATGCTTTTAGCCGTTGGCACGTCATCGATGATATCATAACTCTTAAATTCTTCTTTAATAGCATCATCCGAATATGCCGTCAATTCATTGAACAGTTTCAATTTTCGGATTAACTTATACGCCCATGGAAAATTTTTGCTATAAAAATATTGTTTTCCCAATAAATAAATCGCTGGATACCATGTGGGGCATTCACAATTAAGATCTTTCTCAAAAAGCACATCGCGAGGTAGAAATTTCGCCCAGTCAACTTGAGGATTGTTGATTCGAAGAATTTTAATTGTATTGACAAAGCACTGTGGCATAAAATTTTCAAAATCAAGAGTATCATCAAAAAAATAATATAACCAGTCATCGTTTGTTAAGAGGAGTTCATTGATGGCTTTGGATAAACGATCTGTGGTCTGTTTATCCAAGGCCTCGATTATCCACGGAAGAACGTTAATCCATGTATCAAAAAATGTAAAACTCTTAATTTTATTTGTGAGATTTTTATCCACTGCCCCTTGCTTAATTGCCATACTGAGGTAGGCGCATGCTAAAAATAGATCGTCATTCTTATCAGGTGAATATAAATTTCCCAATCTGCGGATGTCGTCTATGCTATTAATATCGCGGCTATTGGGATCTCTTGGCGGTAATTCGTTCACCCCACTACCAGTAATAACGCTTGGACCGCGAGATACCCGTTGCTTGCAATATGGGCATATAAAATTACAAAGCAGATCATCGCGATTAGCTGGTTCCGGGAACATATATCCACAATGTCTACACCACTCCCAAATGGCATCTTTGTCGTTCATTGGTTTCTCCTATCAAAATCATTTAATTTTCGGCGTATAATTGAAATGATGACCATGGGTAAATTTAGTCCAAAAAATCTGTCCTAAAGCAATCCAGCTTAGCTTTGTATATTATTGGCTTGGTTTTTATTGTGTTGCCAATTTCCTGGTAGATGTTTCGTATCGTCATCATAGTTTTGGGATGACCCTCTATATTTCGTACAAAATAAAGCCAGTATTGAGAACCTTTTTCTTTGGCAATATTTAACTCATTTTGTGTGACCTCAAATCCTGTGTTGGTGGGGTTTGTGGTGGCTTTTACTTCAATATATTTTTCTCGGCCATCCAAATCAAAAGAGAGAATGTCATACCCTGCACCCACATCAGTTTCACTTACCCTTATGACCTTCTCGGCCAAATCAGGACGATTGTGTTGTGTGAGATATTTCTTTTCATAATCTGCTACATATATTTCGCCTTTTTGTCCTATTTCTTGTTGCCTATCCTGATGTTTTTTTAACTCTGCAGCCGTCATACCATGGCGGGCAATATTTTCAATATTTCCTTCTTCAATTACTCCCTGTCGTCCAAAAATAGCTTCCCAATTATTAGATGGAAGCACACAATTAGGGTCATGCTGAAGAACAAACTTATTATTTTTGATGCGAATATTAATTCTCCGGACATGACCATTTTGCAGGATTCCGTTTTGTGTGGTAAGAATATTATTGAAAATTTTCGTAGCTAACCCATGATCCACAATAATCGCGTGTGGTTGATTGTGTAGGGTGCATAGTAGCACCAATTGGGTGTTTTTTTTCACGTCTAAAATTAGTGATATATTATCTTCACTTACATCAAAAAACCAGGTAAGATCGGTTCCATGGTTAAATTCCGTGATTAATAACACTGATGTATTATTGGCGATTCTGATGTTGAAATCTTTTTCTACATTTCCACTTCTGCTAATTAACGTAATCGCGTGAGTAGTAAGTTGTTCGCTAAACCATAATCGTGCTTGCCGCCCACCTTCCAGCCCTATCCAGTCGTTTCCATTAGTTATAGGCAATTCTGTCGTTTGCGGTGGGAGAGGAGGTTGTAAAGGTATTGGCACCAATGGCGGCGTGGTCATTTCGACTTTCAAGTTTTGCCCCTTTGCTGATGGATTTTTTCCTGACAAAGCTAGCCCTCTTTCTATTATGTCAGCTATCACTTTTTCCGGAGTGTTGTTAATAAACTTTTTTAACCAAACCCAGTCTTCCGGTAACACATCATCATCTGTTTCTTGTATCGGTGTACCTGTTTTTTCAAAAAACTCTTCAGCTTTACGTGATAACCAGCGGTTAAAATATACAAGAAATTTATCCCTAGATGCGTTCGCGTTAGATTTATCTATGGGGCCCATGACATCAATAAAAATCCCGCCAATTTCTCGAACTGCTTCAATGCAGTTAATCCCATAGCGTGCTAAGACTTTCGAAATAAAATTTTCGTTATCAAAAAATTCTCTCCGCATTTAGTGACTCCTTTTGCGTATTCATGTGATACCGGCTCTTTAGCCCCCATACAATTGAAACATCGCCCATAAATACGGGTGCGGACTGGTTTTTAGCAGTTCAATCTGCGCGGAGCGCAGGGATTGAACTTTGTTTTTACTGGAAGCGATATTCCGGTAAAATTTAGCTGCTAATTCATTGGTGGCATATTTTTTTATCTACCGGCAACTGTAATCGTAACGGTAGTATTAACAAGTTGTATTCTTAAAATTGTGTTAATTGGTAATTGGAATAAAGGGTGATTAGGGTAGGCATTTGTCATTCTAATCTGATAATAAGGCCCACGACCTGCAATCCCGTGATACATTACTCCGGCGATCAAAGGGGTCTCGTTATAAATAATCGATATTTGATGGTTCTGTTGCAAGTATCTAAGTAAAGCGTAGTCTACTGTCCCTCTGGGAACAGTAATCGGATGGGGTCTATATCTTAGAAACGATTGATTGACAGTAAAATTAAATTGAATCGAAGGCCTGTTGTGCAGTAGTTCTTCCTTTATGTGATTATTTCTGGGAGGATTATAAACATCAGTGGTATGGGTATTAATAGGCACATTCGGCAAGTTCCAAAGTTTTGGTAATGGCGCTGAATTATTCCCGGGTTCTTCATTCTTGTTGGCGTGGTTGTTTCTCTGGGTAACTTTATTTATATCCACAGCAGGGGACGATTCCCACCATTTCTCAAAAATTGCAACCATTTCTTTTATTGCATCGGAATTTAAAAATATTCCGACCTCATGCCGTTTTGTAAATGCGGTTTCTGTCAAATTCGCAGAAGTGATCAAGGCGATACCATCCAAAATATATATTTTCGCATGTAAGCCTCGTAAATGTTTAATTCTTGGGAGTCCGAAAAGTTCAAGAGCCTGAGTCGTTGTTGAACATTCCTCTTGGTCGGTTATTAATCTTACGTCAATATTTTGCATCCCAATCCATTTATCCCCAAGTATGCTTTTTATTAAAGAATCATTGCCGACGTATGGGGACGCGATCCAAAGTCGAGTCTTAGCCTTAATTGCATATTCATGCAATTTGTTTAGAAGTCCCTGCCCCGTTAAAATTTCCATAATGTCTCCTTTTGCCTATTCTCATAAATCCAAACAGTGCATTCCTGGACTTTATCCACCATACAATTGAAACGCCGCCCATAAATATGGATGCGGACTGGTTTCCAGCAGTTCAATCTGCGCGGAGCGCAGGGACTGCGCTTTATTACTGCCGGAGGCGAGATGCCGATAGAATTCAACCACGAGCTTTTGCGCCGCGGCATCTTCAACATCCCATAGCGACACGACCGCGGATTTTGAGCCGGCGGACAAAAATGCCCTGACAAAGCCGATTATTTCATCGCCGGCGGATATTCTGCTTCTGCCGGTATGGCATCCGCTCAGGAAAGTCAGCTCATTTCCTGAAAGATTTAGCTTAAAGACGTCATCAACTGTAAGACAGCCGCTACTTAAGCGCAGGCATGATTCAGACGGCTTGTCCTTAAAAAATTCGCCGTGGCAGGCTAAATGAAGATACTCGGGCATTTTCTTCATTCTGGAAAGAGCGGTTTTGCAGGCTTTTGACCGCGTAAAAACCTTAGAATTCCTAAAAAGCCGGCCTGCTTGTTTTGCTTCTTTTTCGGCAAAGATTAAATCGCCTTCAGGATTGGCGAGGGCTAGAAATGATGACGAACTTTTTTCACCCCCACCCAAGTCCTCCCCCGTCCCTGGCTGCGTCCCCCTGGCTGCGTCCCGTGCCAGCGGGCAAGCGCATCCGCGGGCAAGCAAGGGGGAGGAAGGGCTGCGGGATACACAGAGAAAACTGGCAAAGGGGAGATATGAGATTTCATAATCTTCAATAAGAAACTTGCCTTTACTGTTTATAAGAGCAGAAAACGGCAGACCGAACAATTCTCTGCTTGGTATTATCCGCAGATGCCGGCATCCTGAAATAGAATCTTCAATAGGCTTGATAAGATGTTCATATAAAACCGACAAATACCAGTTTACGGCTGATTCTTTTGCTGAACTGCCTTTTTCAATAAATCCATGCCAGCAGTCTGCCATCAGGGACAGTTTCTTCAAGTCAACAGCGGAGCGCTTCACAAACAAGCTTCTGCTTCTTACGACAAAAATCCAAAGAATATCCTTTGCCGGATAGTATTCCACAACCGCCTCATCCTGTTTTAGGCATAATTTTATCTGACTGAGGCCTGCCGGATTTGCGGTCAGCGGTATATCACAGTCCTGCTTTTTGTCTTTTCCGACTATAGTTTCGAGGAATGTGCGGGCTTTTGCCTGTTGGACAATAGCATAAGCGCCTTCTAAATCATGCATTTCCATACAACACTTCACTGCCATGTCATATACAGGCAGGAACGCTCCGAAGGAGCGGGCTCTGTTGTCTTCTTCGGGAATAAATCCGCGCAAAGCCTCAATATTTTCAATGCCTTTTTTTAATTCTGCCAGAGCTGCTTTCTTTTTTCCAGCCGGCAAAAAGCATTTCGCGATATAATAATGCTCCCAAATCGGAGCGCTTTCTTTTCCCGCCAGCGAAACAGCTTTTTCTATATATTCTTTTGATTTTTTTAAGTTGCCTATGCGGAAATATGCTCTGCCCATTTCCCGGCAAGTGACAGCGATATCACGGTTTGATCTAAATTTCCCGCTGCCTGACCCCCCACCCATGCCCTCCCCCGTCAAGGGGGAGGAATCGGAATGAGATGATTTGGAAAATAGTTTATAAGCCTTGGAAAGCCCAATCAGCGCTTGTTTGGGTTTGCCTGAATCAATTAGTATTATGCCGGCCCCGCGCAGAAAAAGACCGAAATAGCGCATTACTTCGCTGTGTTCTTTTGCAAGATTCCCGCATAATTGGGCGCCTTCTTTGCTGAATTCCAGAGCCTCGCTGTTTTTTTCGAGCTTATGCGCTGATAACATGCAGTAAAAAAGATTCTTTACGCATGTCAAGATAATCTGGGACGACGGAATACTGGATTCCCGCTGACAGAATGCGGGAATGACAATTTTTTCACCCCCACCCACGTCCTCCCCCGTCAAGGGGGAGGAACAAATTGGACTGGATTCTCCTTTAAACAACCGGCGGGCGCGCCTGCTTTCGCAGGAATGGCGGCCAATGGATATATAAGAAAAGCATGGAGCGAGGATGTTTTTTGCTTCAACAGCGGATTTTAACGCATCCTCATATTTACCTAAAAATCCAAGAGCAACTGCCCCGCTGTTTAATGCTTGGGCGCAGTTGTAATTATCGCCTAGTTCCTGAAATAGTTTTGCAGACTCGGCGCAGGCATCTGCCTGAAGCCCTTTATCAGAACGGCGCATATCGCCTTGCGTGCAGGCGACAGCAAGCTGCCATAAGCATTGCGCAAGCTGTTTTTTTGTTTCAAGGCAGGGGGTAATGTTAAAAGCCTTTCTTGCCTTGTCTATTTTGGCAAATCTTTCTTTGAGGTGAGCCGGACGGTATGTCATTTTAGGCAAGATTCAATTTCTTTTTTGCTAAGACCGGCTAATTTGCGGATTTTTGCTTTAAGTTTTTCCGGTATGTCTGCTTTATTTAAAGTGTCGGAAAGTATCGCGGCAAATACAATAGGCTCAATTTTATATTTCCGGCAGAGTTCTGTAAGCTCTTTTCCGTTAAGATCGCGGAGTTTATCCGTTACGATCTCGCCAAGAGTGCGTTTCCAGCCCCCGTCAAAGATTCCGGCCACGGCGGAAGTAAACCATGCAAGATTGGCCAATTCAACGCATCGAGCGGGCGCAGAAACGGATTTTCTTGTTTTCGCGCATATACTTCTGCCGTTAATCGCATTCCCTGACATTTTCCAGAGCCATTCTGATTGAGCGGATTCAGTCATTTTTGCCGGGGACGCGGACATGCGCCTTATATGCAGTTTGCCGAATTTGGTTATTGCCTTCTGTATTATTTTACCTGTTTCGCGCGCGGAAATGCCCAGCATTTCAGTTATCTCCAGCCGTGATTTGCCTTCGTTAATCCAGCGCATGATATTTCTTAGTTCGCGGTCGTCAATCATTTCAATATCCGATTCGGTGTGATACATTTTTCTTGCTATCAGCCATCCGAAACCCGCATAACTTTCCCGCTCTATGCCTTTTTTGTCCAGTTCATGGGCAAGGCTCATCAGCCCTCTGCGCAAATCTGATTTTATCGTTGATTCATTCCTGTCAAAAGCATCCGCCAGCTCTTTTTCCTGCTTCTGAAACATCAGCCTGCCCACCAGCACATTGCGCTGGTCGTCATTGTCAATATTCTGCATGGCCGAAAGCACTTCATTGGCCATATCCCGCACGATTTCAGTGTTTGCGGGATTTTCAGCAGAATGTTTTGGTTTTAATCGTATAATGTCGACCTTATCTATTTTTGTGCCGTCTTTAATGTCTTCAATGCATAGTTTTATGTGTCGGGAATTGGCTCTTAGTAAATCAATATATTTTCGGTTTGCGATTGTTATAAGCAGGGCTTTGAAAGACCCCCCTTTTTTGTATCCCTTTTTCTTGAGCGATTGGAGACCGGCCCAGAAAGCGTCCTCAAACACGTCTTCGGCGTCAGTTGAAAGGACATCTGACTGCGTATTGTAAAGATAGCCGGTAACGACATGCTTCGAAAACTTGTATAAATCCTTGGCGGAAGACTTGTCGCCGCCAGCATATTTCAGAGCGAGTTCGTTTATTGTTTGGGTTAATGTCATAAATTATAATCTAATTTCTTCAGTTACGCCTTTACAAATAGTAAGACGGTAGACGGAAGACGGTAAACGGGAACACAAAATAGCAGGCGATTTATTTCCCAATCTGCATTCTACCCTTTATTTGTAAAAACATATTAGACTATTTTAGTTATGACATGTTCAACAATAGATTTTACTGCCTCTGCGACGGAAAAATTATTGCTGTACAGTTGGGCTGGCATTCCGCGCCGTCCCCCCATCCCCGCCTTCTCCCGCTTTGCGGGACAGTCTCTCCTGTTGAAGCTGCGGAATCCGCCCCTCAAGAGGGGAAGGAATCTGTCCATAATGAGCCTTAAATTTCAAAACAAAGCTGTTTGCAGGCATATTGCAAGGTTCTGTGGATGCCGCAATAACTGTTACAGGATTAAGAAACAGTAATAATGACTTATCGCCGTAGGACGGCATTTTATTCGTTTTCATAATACCACTAAGCAATTCCATGAGGCCGCTGGTAAGATTATTGATTCCGTCAATAAACAAAACAACGCCTTTTGAGGGCGTCAAAAACAGCGGCGACAATTGACGTCTGTCCTGCAACTGCGCCCCGTCAAATTTCAGCAAAGCCATGTCCATTTCTTTGGCGATTACATAAGCAAGAGCTGAGTTCCCCGCGCCTGTGCCGCCTATCAGCAAAGTGTGCGGAAAAGGCAGATGGTTCTTTTTCGCGCGCTCAATATGCCGGGCTATCTGTGATTTTAAAGTTTCATCGCAGACATATTCTTTAAGATTTGACGGACGGGATAACCGATTTTCGGTTTTTTTCATATCGCCTCCGCTTTTCATTTCATTTTGGTAAAAAGCCCTGGCATAAAGGTATCAAGTCTGGGTTTAAAAACATCGTAGAACAGTATTACAGTATCAACTACCCATTGAATAGACATGCTGTCTATACTCCGAACTTCGTATATGCGCGCCCATTTCTTGCCCCATGGAAATTGAAATTCAAGGCGATGCCCTTTGAGCTTTTCGGCCATCTCTTTGCGTTTGAAATGGAAAAAAGTAAGCAGTTTTTCATTTTCTTTTGCATTTGGCCGCTCAAAATGCAAGCCCACCTCAAATGAGTCTACCGGTTTGCCGTGGAATGAACATTCAAGGTGTATGCCCGAGTACCCTATGGGCAGATTCATCCAATTTTGCGGCCAAGAGCGCGGGA
Organism: uncultured Elusimicrobiales bacterium; assembly: GCA_964520045.1. Taxonomy (GTDB): domain Bacteria; phylum Elusimicrobiota; class Elusimicrobia; order Elusimicrobiales; family CAZFMJ01; genus CAZFMJ01. Next base: position 8,460 of record CAZFMJ010000027.1, read on the forward strand.
GTATCAACTCGGGCTTTTTTCCCGATAATTTCGCTAAAATTATTGAAAAAAAGTCCTGATACACTTTAGCCGCTTTCGACAGATTAGCTCTTTCAATGCGCTGGACATCTTCACTTCCTATTATTTTGGGGACAAAAATTTCTTTTTGTTTATTGTTATAATAATCAAATTCCACGCAGTAAATTTTTATGCCGAAGGTTTCCCTTAAATACTCGGCGGTTTTTAGAATTCTCGGTTCCAATGCATAAGAAACAATCAGCATTTGCATGCTCCGGCCCTGTAGGCATTCCATTATTTTGGCTTTTATCTCGTCCGTGGGTACAGCGTCTTGCTCAGGCATTTTAGAAGAAAGTTTTTTTATCGTTCCCAAAATGCCGGCAGGTGTTGCATTTTTTCGGGCCAATTCATCCAAATCGGCAAATGACATTTGGCTTAGATCCGAGGCATAATTCAGTATGTGGGCTATCTTATCCCGCGGCACTTTATCGCGCTGTAAATCTACCAATATTAAATTCCCTTCGGAATCAATAAGTAAAAGGTCAAGTTTGCCGGAAGGCAGTATCATATGACTGCCGATAACACTCAAAGCCGGCCGTGCTCCGCCTTCCCGCTCAATGGCAATCAAGGATGGATTATCACGGACGAGTTTATGAAGGTCTTCATCCTTTTGAGCGCTGTTTATAAATCTAATTTTATCACCACCGCTGTCTCGAATACCGATTATCCCCATATTACCCCCCCTAAAAAATTATTTTATTTTTACTTGCTCTAACAGATTCATATTAATACCGCCTCCTTCGGGTAACTCGGTACGCCGCATGAGTTACCCCCGCAATCATAATCGCGTTTTCCAGTCTTACAAATGCCCGTATGTTTAACAGCTTGTCCGCTTGGCGGCCTAACCACATACATATCCATAAAGATACACAGCAGTTAGCGAGCATACCGAACACAAAAATAACGCCATACAATTGACGAAACCCGCTGTCATCTGTATATATGTTGCCTGCTTGCCAAAAGTAGATTAACGTCATTACAATAGCCTTAACAGCGGCAATAGCCGAACAGATAACCGTAAGAGGATATAAACACAAAGGAAACATAAGCATATCACGCGGCAGCAGCCCGGCAATTGCATAAGGGATATTTCCCCATAACCGGAAAAACTCAGCAAATATAGCATCCATATTAAACACCCCCTGTAGACTCTTTCTTGGGTTCCACGATAATAACAACGCTCGACCTGTCTTCTAATTTCTCTCTGCAAAGGGCAAGCTCAGGGTAGTCTCCTATAAGAGCGTCAAATTTATCGTCGTCAACTAATAAAATATCGTCTGCTTTGCTTTCCAGAACTTCCCTTATTCTCGGTATGTCATAATAATATATGCTGTCTTCCTTTCTGTATACCTGTATCCCGCTGACCGGTTCTATAAACGACTTCATTCCCAGTGACTTCATAAATTCAGTCAGCTTGTTTGACAGTATTTCCGCCGCGATATTAAATCCCGCCATTGTTTTGTGAAACGCTTCCTCCCTTTTCTTTATCTCCTCCTTGACTCTTTTATACCCCTTAACTATACCGACAAGTTTGCTGGAATTCATCAGCATTCGTTTATTTTTATTCATTTTGTCCTCCTGTTTTAAACTCCGTCATCCGGTTTATTTCTTTCCTTAGCAAAATAAGAAACTTTTCCGACTCCAGACTGCCGGCCACGCCTAACTCCTTTAAATTACCCTGCGCCTGTAATATTATAAAGTTCTCGTAATTTTCAGGATACGACGCGGGATTTTTACGTATGTCTAACCACAGCTGATTGCATACCCCCAGCGCTTTGGTAAACGCCGTCCGCTTCTGCGGTTCGGATATCTTGCCCATGAAATCACCTAACGATTCTTGGTGCATTACCATCGCCGGGATAGAAGACGGTGTTAGTTTTGACGCCTGCGGGACGTTATATCTCCATTTCTCATAAAGTCCGTACGCCACAAACGGCAAGGCAATCAACATATACACCGGCAATATGAACACCGTAAACGGCAGCCATGGAATAATTAAGGCTATTATCTGCATATGTCACCTCTCCTCTGATAGGAATCCGACTTTATTTTGACTGTTTTCAGATAGTGATTTCTTTGCCTCCATAGTCTCAAACTGCTTTTTGACATTCTTCAGGCTTTGTTCCAGATGCGCGTCTTGAGGCTCGGCATTATCCGCTATTGATAATAACCCTGCCTGCACGACAATTTCCTGCACATAAGACATGCTGAAACCCACGGTCTGTTTAGCGGTGTCCTCCAGCGCTGTTTGTGAAAAATAGCCTTTATTTTTGCGCATCAATAATTCAAGTCTTTGTTCATAATCCGGCAGTCCGAAATTAAATATCTGGTCAAAGCGGCCCGGCCTGTGCAATAGCGAGGTATCAATTAATTCGGGCTTATTGGCTGTGGCTATAACTAAAACGCCCTCCGCAGGCTTATCTAATCCGTCCATTATATTTATGAGGCCGGTTAAATCGAATCTGTTGCAAGTTAATGCTTTATCTATGTCTTCGAACAGTATTACCGCGGGAGCGTTATCGTTTGCCTTGTTGAATGCTTGTATAATCATTTGCTCGGCTATATCGTTCCCTATTAACGCTATGACTGCGGTTTTGCAGTTTGATGCGATTATTCTGCACGCAAGCGACTTTCCGTTGCCGGGAGGGCCCAAAAACAATAAACCCCGTCTGTGCGCCAGCCCGAGCTTTTTATACCGCGCTTCGGCTGAAAAAAATGATTCTATGCTGTGCCTTAATTTTTGGACTCCGCCAACCGGCAAAATCAGATCATCCCATGAATTTTTTGTTTTTTTAATATTGTCTTTACCTAGGACAACAATCTCGTTGCTTTTTTTCAATTTTAATCTGGCATATTTGCGCAGTCCGCGCATAAGCTCAAACAACGTTCGCTTGTTTTTGAACGCTATTAACACAAAGGTTTCTATGTTTCTTGAAAGGAAATGCGACTCAATGCAGTTAAGTTTATAGAAATGAATAGGAGCGCCTTTATAATTGATATGCAGTCTGCCAATCCAGTCATAATTGGAAATCTCGATATAATTCCGTTTGCCGTCTTTGCAGCGTTTCCAATCCATCTCGGGCACGGCTTCAGATTTTTCAAGCGCAGAAGGGTTTTCCTTCATCCAGTCAAGCAGTGTGCCGTCAATATAGGTCAAATCATTCTTCCCTCGGTAATACACTATCCAGCCTTCGTTCTCACTGTGTTCTACCCTGAATTTTGCAAGTTCCGTATTAATATATTCGCTGTCAGATGACATATCCCCTCCATTTTTCTCGGATTATAAAGCGTTATAGCTGATACAACCGATACTGTAGTCTTTCCGTTCTTTATTGAATATCTGGTCCAGCGCTATTTTTGCGGCTTCGCTTAGTTGTTCATTATCATCGGAACCGGTTTCTGATAAAAACACCACGATGTGCCCAAGAGCAAGAAGCGCGGCTAAACGCACTGGCGGCTCGTCTGTTTTGTCCCGTAAAACCAAAAATAATGCTTCAATGCCTTCTATGTATTTTTGTCTGCCGAGCCATTCTGCCGCTTCAGTGCGGTTAAGGGAATCTTTATTAAGCAAGACCTTAATAAGGCGGTGTCCCGCTTTGGAATAACCGAGCTCCCCCAGCATAATAGCCGTGGTTTCCTCATCATAACCGCCCTCGTCTAACAGCTCATTTATCATCTGGTTATATCTTTCCTGTTTTGCTTCATCGGGTTTTTTGTCTTGAGAGGAAATGCATGAATCCATGTCAGCCATACCAAGCACTAAAGAAAGATATGATGTCGTCACTTGATCAGTTGAAAGGCATCCGCCCGTAGCATCAAGCAGCAAGTTAACCGCATTGTCTAATGTCATAAACGGGTTGACCTCCTTTTTTGAACGCTTTTTACATCTCTGCTACATATTCGTTTTGGGAGGCCAAAAGGTTGCAAAGCGCAGATATTGGAAGACGGAGTGCTTGTAGATATAACAAAATGGGCTCAGGAGGCCGGTTTCAGGATTCCGGTAGCTGTTACCTGCGGAGTCTGGAACATTCTTAAACCTTCTGCAAATCAGGCGGACAATGGAGAAGATGTTGCCGGCAGGACATGGGACATGTTAATGATTCTGCGCCGCTCTATAAGATGCGCAAAACATACGGACGAAATCCACTTCGCTCCGCTATTCACAATGGAGCCGAATCAGAAGCAGATTCCCGTAAAGATGTGGTCGAAATGCGGTCCGGGCGACCATGCAGAGCCCGTAATCACCGTGATGCTCGAAGGAGAAGACTGACACTTTGGGAATGCTTATTTTACATTCCTTATCGCGGAGTGAGTGTTCTTTCATCCCGATGCTTTCCATGAATTTCCAGGCCAATCGGCATAATCCGTGATTATCCCCGATTTGCTGCATTCAAGACACCAGCACGAGATTTCTGCCGAATCGGCAGTTTTCATGACCTTCAAAATGCCTTTGCAACGTTTCTTCTGCGGCCCCGCGGCGCATGGGATTTTATATCCGGATATTTCCTGCGCCGGCAATTTAATCCGACATCCTTATTGAAGTGGATTCGCTATCTTTCCAACGTAAGACTAATAGTTACACCTTTTGTGGTCGCAGGTCTAACGCAACTTTATTAAATCGGTCTTTGGTAAGATTAGCCACTTTATCCGTTAAATTTTCATCAAATTCTGCTTTTAGTTTCTTGTTTTTTCCGATTAAAAGTTTATGCCAGAGCTGTCTTCGGCTTGTTTGTATGAATATGCGCTCATCATATGAATCCCGAACGATAAGATAATAAACCTTCACTTTGCTATCACTTTTGCGACCAAGGCGGTCAACTCGCCCTTCTCTTTGCTCCATACGGGCAGGATTCCACTCTATATCATAATGAACTACATGCTCCGCATATGCTTGCAAATCGACTCCAACCTGGCCAATAGAGCTAGAAACCAGTACCAGTGGGGCACCAGGGGAATTGAAGGCCGCCCGTGCTGAAGCTATTTCCTTCCTCTCTTTCTTGCCAGTAATCTCTGTAACAAGTCTTACTGCTTTATATCTATCGCAAAGAGAATCTAGTATGTCAACTATGCGTGATTCCAAGCTTAATTTTTCTATTTCGTTGTTGTAAGAAATCTTTTTAATGGCTTCAACATCTTTCATAATATTTGCAATTCTGCTCTTTAATAATTTTTTTTCTTCAGCAAGTATCTTTCGGTTACTAAAGATCTGCATTGATAATGCACGGGCGAATCCTTTGGTACGGCGCCGCTTAAAAATTGTACGAAGCCTCCCTATTTTGTTAAGGGCTTCAGTTTCAATTGGCCCCTTAATTTGTGGGGTGTCCTTGATAGCATCAAAAAGATGCTTAAAATCGTTCTGCACGTAATTCCCCAGCTCAATATATGGATGCATACCTTTTTGGCGATATTTATCTACTATTCTTTCAAGGCGCATATTGATTTCATGCCTAAGTTTTGCTGTTGTTTTATCAATTAGCCGCACGAAAACCACAACTTTCCCGGCTACGGGCTTTTTACCAGAAGCAACTTTTTTCAATTCAGACGAGATAATCCTTTCAACTAAATTAGCGCATGCTTCAATTTTTGGATGCTGGATATCCTTTCTTTTAATAATTTCCAGATATTTCGATATAGCATATTTATTTGTTATTCGCCGATTTCCAATTTTAGAGTTTTGAAAATTTCCATAAGAGGAAAGCAGATGTCTGAACCCATTAAATTGTTCATTTGATAAGCACTCTTTTTTATTATAGGGCAACAGACGTTCAAGACCTGCCAGGTAATAATAAGTCTCCGATGGGTTAAATTCGATGATATTCTTCGATAGGTCTTTGCGCAAATCGCCTTCCAATCTGCCGGAAGGGGCGGATATTTCATGCGAGATTCCCTGCTTATTAACAAAATAAAAAGCTCTTTTCTGTGTTGATAAATTGCGGATAATTAAGCGCTTTAATATTTTTTCTGTTGGCTTTTTGGCCTTCCTAGCCACTCTTAAATATCTAAGTTGTAATTTGGGTGCAATTTTTTCATCCATAGCCTGCGCCAAGTTGTCGCGATAAGCGGCAAAATTGTCAAACCTATATAATCCCTTAGCCGCCTCTCCAGATTTTTCAGTACCATGCTTATGCAAAAATAGATACTGTAAGAGCTTAATAATATTCTTAACTTCAAGCTGGAATGGCGTAGCAGTCAGCAGGACAAGACGTGTTCCTTTATGCCTCGAAATCTCGGAAAGGAACTCCAGCCGACTGCCAGGGAAGAGGTGTGCTTCATCAACGATTACCACATCCCACTGGGTGTTTTTTAACAGATTGCGCCGTCGCGTATATTTTTTTTGATAGGCATGCTGGCCAAGCTGGTTCCAGTTTACAACATAGAAACCGCCTCCTAGTCGGTTTGACTTGCCGGGGATGTTGTCCAGAAGCCGCCATAAGTTATTTGTGCTTTCTATTATTATTGGTGTGGAAAAACACTTATATATTTTCTTTTGTTTCCCTTGAAGATTCTTAATTTGGCCAATATATTTTTGCCAACGGTCAGGTAGGCAGACCTCGTCGCGCCACTTCCTAACCAATTGAGCTGGGAGCAGTACTAAAACTTTCGGGGCGAACTTTTCTCTTCTACTGCTTTTTCGTTGCAACCATGCAAAAGCCGTGGTAAGTGCCTCGTAGGTTTTCCCCATGCCGACGCCATCAGCTAGTAGTATGCCACTGTTTTTAAATTCGCCAGTATCTAATTTAAACACGCGCTGACAAGCAGTCCCCATGTTGTGGACCGCCCACTTATAGGCCATCACTTGGTGTTTATGTCTTGGCCCAAGATTAATTTGCCTAAAACGCATAATTAACGTAGCCCCTTTTGCCAATCTTCCGATATTTCAGTTAATGGGCTACCACTATTATGTAATTTCTCACATAACCGATACAGGATCGACCTGGCTTCTTTCCCTATAGGGCAAAGATCTTCCCTTATAATGCAGTCCAAAATAAACGCTAATTTTCCGGGTTCTAGGCTCACATTTTTTTCGATAGCCTTTAGTATGTCTGGTAAGCAGGCTTCATATAACTCGTTTGATTCCTTCTTCGTTTTAAGCATATGGCGGAAAATATTGCGCCATATACGAAAATACTTTAAAAGCGCTCCATCATGCTCCGTAAATCCGATATCATTATTATCTTCCGGGTTTTCAGGAAGTTCTGTCGGTGGCCCACCGTCCTCATGTGGCTCTTCTATCACCTCGCCAGTTTTAATGCGCGGTTTCAGCCCTACACCTAATATCTCACGGATTTGCTCATCAAGCGGCAATTGCCCCCCCGCAGAAGATTTCTCTTGCACATCAGTAATAACATCAATCCACATCTCTGGCGAGTTTTTAAATTTATACCACAGTGTGTTTGGGAAATCAGTCCCTCCCAAGCCAAATAAGTTTATAATAGTCGGATTTGAGATGTTAGTTAAACTTTCTTTTTTGGGATCCAACCATATTCCTCTATACCTTATTCCTTTATACCTTTTAACCCAAAAATAAACCTTATCCGTCGGTGGTTTCCACCAGTCCAATAATAGCTCTTGTTTTTTCGTATTTATAAAAGCAGAGAGAATTATGGGGTTGTTTGTGGTTTTAATTCTTGATGCTTTAAACTGAGCGAAATCTTTTACTTCCGAATAATCGGGAGGCTTAATAGGCGCATTTTTAGATCGGGCATGTCCATAAACCAAAAGTTCGATATTCCCCCCTTTTATTGCGGGTTTATCTAAAGCGGATTCAGTAAGATTTGCACTGCCCCAGAAAACATGCCAAATCTTTCCAACTTTGAATTGATATGCCTTTGCATGTAATGGTCGGGTGTCACTTTCTTCATCAGCTATCCGGAGATTCTTGGTAAATATTTTCAGGTTAGTGGCGCCAAT
>CAZFMJ010000027.1:16437-37581 GCA_964520045.1 uncultured Elusimicrobiales bacterium
CTGGTATATAAGGTTATTTTGGTTTTAGAATTTTCAAGAAGTTTCCCGAGTTTTGTCAAAACGCCACCGATCTCTTTACCCTGTCCGGCACTTGCAAGTTCTGGAATCCCAGGACAATGCATTGGAGATACTATAACAATCTCTCGGGCTTTTTTAAGACCTATCGTCATCGCTATTTGGTCATAGAGCGTGGCATTAATAGAATTGAGTATTCGTATACCATTTATTGGATTCTGCTTTTTATTAGTTTCTGTAATTACCGTGAGTGTTTTATAAATCAATCCACCAGAAGCCCAAGGATTGTTGCGCTTTGAGATTTGAGTCACATCTGGCAAAGATCTAATGAAATTCACTACATCGCCAGGGATATTCGGATGATTCTCAAAAGAATCGAAGGACTGCATTATTTCGAGGTTTGAGCCAAGGCCGCCCCGGCTTAAATTGGCTGAACCTAAAGCGATAAACCAATTTTTCCCAACCGTAACTACAAAAAGTTTTGGATGGAAACACCCCTTTTTGAGTACCACTGGAAAGAGCAATGGCCTGCTATATTCAATTGGTGGAAATTCCTTGTTGCCTAAAAACCGTGCATCGTAAAAAACAGCGGCATTGTTTTGATTGAACCCTTGCCGGAGCAATATGGGGAGCCAAAGTTTGTTTAGGAATTCAGAGCCGTCAAAATGAAAAGTAAAAAAAAGTGCGCTACGCGGGCCTCTAGTGGCTCGTCTTAAAAAGGCACTCAGCCTTTCCTCAAGTGAAAAATATTCTACATCTGATTTCATCGTAAATCTTGCATTAAGGATATCGCCGCATCTATACGGTAGCCATGTCTACTTAAATGTGGTGTAACACGGGTGTTGCTTAATACAACTTTGCTGCACGAATCATCCCATTCCCACCAAAGGTCGCCGCCTTTAGCATAACTATGTCTTTCGGATAATAGTTTGGCCAATTCCTGAACTTGCGCAGCTGTTTCAGGGATTTTACCGGATGTCGTTCCCATAATATCGAATAATAGTTTTCCAGCAATGGTTTTCTGTAGTGTTATTGCATCTCGCTTGTTTATGCAATCCCATGCAGCAAGCAAGCGAGCCCAAGCAAATGACCAAACATGTCCATCTGCATCATTACGAATATCAACCTTAAGTTCAAGAGATCTTATGGGAACTATTTTCCTGGGTATTTTTTTAAAATATAACTTATTGATTGTAGGAGAGGAGTAAAACCAACGGATAAATACGGCATTAAGTCCAATGGCTACCAACTCATGCACGGCGGCAAGCCAGATTGCCCGCTCAATGCCGCTGCGTGGACAGTTTTTATGATGCCGCAAAGCAATCTGAAGCGCTGTTTTTGAGTTATACACCTTATTCTGTCGCAAAAAAACACGCATTTGTTCACGAAGAGACTTTTTATGGAAAAGAATTTCGGAAAGCGTGTCTCGCTCTCTTTGCTTTCGCTTATCTTTTTCACAAAGCAATGGCAAATAATGGCTATTGCGGCGTAGATTACGTCCATAAAGCCGAGCAAGGTTTTTCCCGGCATCAGTCAGTTCCCAATTACTGCGGCCGACCTCATTAACCAGTCCAAGCTTTTTCATTGAGCTTCTGTATATTTGCCAAGTAGTTGCCCTTAGCCAACCACTTTTTACACTTTTTAAAAATCGTGCACCTCTAAAGCGGCATCTTGGTTTACCACCATCTTGGTCCTCATATACCTCATCATCCGGACTGGATTCTGGCTCCAATTCATCGCGATGCTTTTCAAACTCACGGGAGGCAAGTTGCCTATCCAGCTTAACCATAATGCCATGTTTACCTTTAGAAACACTAAGTGCCCAACACAGGAAGGAGAAATAACGGGCTCTATTTGTAAGGGATATTATCCCTGGCAGGAAGCCGTCTGCTAAAGTATCTACATCTGCCTGAAATCCAAGAGGGTCAGGAAACCTTTCCCTCTTTGGTGCGGGAGCTACCCATTCTGGCAACCATTTATTACTGGCCATTACGTATACCACCTATTAAAGGGAATCAAACTCATTTTTTGCTCTTAATGTCTTTGATTGTGGTGTGGGTTGCGATAAGAAACAATGCTTTGGCCATGAGTGGCCTGCCAGCATTCTTCTGTGGCGAGATGGTATAATAAGCCCCGCCTAAATAGTAGTAGTGATATTTCTGTTCCGGGTGCTAAAAACAGGCATTTTTTATAGGCCGTAGTAGCCGCGCTAAACTTACTAAGCCCCATAAGGCAGTGCCCTCTGCCCATGTGTGCATCTGCGCTCTTGGGATTTTCTTTTACCGCAGCATTAAATATCCTTAATGCTGCCCTATTTTTTCCAGAAGATCCAAGTGCTTCGCCTTTTTTATAATAGTCTTTGATTAATGTCGTCATATTTCAACGTGGTAATCCGCCTCGGAAAATTTGCACCGGCACTTCTGGACATGGCGGTTCGTATCTGGGACACGGATCGCGGCGATCTAAATATGCCAAACTTTTAGGCGTTTTTGCGTATTTGGCTGCTTCTTCTTTGGTAATACCGCGGTTAAATACGATCGCGGCAATTACATTCTTTTTTAGGCTTTTCCAAGAAACCTTTCCAGCGGCAAATGATTCTACCTCTTCAAGATTTAAAAAATCGAAAAGAACGTCCGATAAACCCATTGCCTGCAGTTTTTTAGTCGCTTCGTTCTTGCGGGCATCCCTGATACGCCGCTCTTTTCGATATTGCTTGAGATAATTTGACATACGAATCACCTTGGTTTTATGAGATTATAATTATCGTGAATCGGCCTGTATACTTTTACTTTCGAAAAATATTTCCAAAAAAGGCCTACAGTTCATTATTCATACTAGCAAAAGCTGCCTGTGCCGGATATGAATTCCAATGGGATTTCTCCGACGGGGCCGCACTCCTGCTTTGCGACTATAAGCTTAACAAGGCATTCGGAATCATTTTGTAATGATCCATGTCTCTTTTCCTTGTGAATAAAAATAATCAAATCAGCAAATTCATCTGAATAACCTGCCTTCCGTAAATCTGAAACATAGGGCTTATATTCCTCATCATGGCTGCTATCCCTTGGACTGATTGAGACAAGTAATACTACCGCAATATTCAATGCTTTGGATATTGTTTTCAGTTTTTTAAAAATCTCTCGGAATTCATGATGCCTACGGGTTGATTTTTGATTTAAGTGGATAAATTCCGCGCTGTCGATTATCGCTAATGCCAACTTTTCATTTTTGCGGTTTAGATTGGTTTTTAATGTTTTTAGAAGCGAGGATATTTCGTCAATGTTTATTCCATTTCTATCGCCTATAGATAAAGGCGCGTAAGCTATTTTTGACAATGCTGTTGTTAGGTCGTTCCATTGGCTTCTGTTGAATGTGCCGTTCTGCGCGTCTTTAATCGGCACAGATGATATATTGCAGGCCATCCGTTCGAAAACTGTATTCCGGTTATTTTCAAATGAAAATATAGCCGTTGGAAACTTTTTGTCCACCGCCGCATGAATCGCGGTGTTAAGCGCAAAAGCAGTTTTCCCTGTCTGCGGCAAACCGGCTATGATGGTTAAATTCCCGCGCTGGAAACCGCCTGTCATATTGTCTAATTGCGCGATTCCAGTGGGGACTCCAATAGTTTCCGCCTTGCTTGTATGACTTCTTTCCATTTTTGACTTGGTTTTCTCGGAAAGTTCCCATGCGGAATAAAAATCCTTATCAGTTTCTTTCGGCAGTTTACGTTTTTTCTTGGGACACATATGCGTTAATCCTCCTCGGAAAATTTGCACCGGCACTTCCGGACATGGCGGTTCGTATTTCGGACACGGATCTCGGCATTACCGGTTTTATTTCATCTTAGTAAAGAGCCCGGGTATAAATTTATCCAGTCTGGGTTTAAAAACATCGTAAAATAGCGTTACAGTATCGACAGCCCAGTCGGCTAATTCATTTGACATGCCGTCTATGTTCCGCGCCTCATAGATGCGCGCCCACTTTTTCCCCCATGGGAATTGAAATTCAAGACAATGGCCTTTGAGTTCGTCCGCCATCTCCGCGCGTTTTAAGTTGAAGAATGCGAGAAGTTTTTCATTTTCTTCCGCGCTTGCTCTTTCAAAATGCAGTCCTACTTCAAGCGAGTTTCTTGGCCGGCCATGAAACGCGCATTCAAGGTGTATCCCTGAATATCCTATGGGCAGACCCATCCAATTCTGCGGCAAAGCGCGTTGGCGCGTAAGTCCCGGCTTCTTTTCTGATAATTTTGCCAAAACTACTGAAAAAAATTCCCGATATTCCTTTGCGATCTTCGGCAATTCCGTTCTTTCAATGCGCTGGACATCCTCACTGCCTATTACATTCGGAACAAAAATTTCTTTTTGTTTGTCATTGTAATAGCTGAATTCCACGCAGTAAATTTTCATGCCGAAAGATTCCCGTAAATACTCGGCGGTTTTTAGAATCCTTGGCTCTACCTCATACGAAACAATCAGCATTTGCAGACCCTTGCCCTGCATGCATTCTGCTGTTTTGGCTTTTATCTCCTCGTCCGTCACAGCGTCTTGTTCGGGCAGTTCATCTGAAAGTTTTTTAACAGTTTCCAAAATGCCGATAGGGGAAATATTCCTGCGGACAAGACCGTCCAGCTCATCAAAAGAAAACTGGCTTAGATCCGACGCATAATCCAATATTTGGGCTATAACGTCGCGCGGGGTTTTATCCCGCTTCAGTTCGACTAATGTGAGATTGCCCGAAGCATCGGCGAATAAAAGATCGAGTTCGCCGGAAGGCAGAATTAAATGACTGCCTATAGCAGACATGACCGGCCGGGTTTCGTCTTCCCGTTCAACGGCAATTAGGGATGGATTTTCGCATATGAGCTTATGAAGATATTCCTCGTTATTATCCTGCGAAAATTTGGCAGAACCGACTAAACTAATTGTGCTGCTATCTTTATTCCGAATTCCGACTATCCCCATATTATCTCCACAATGCGTTTTTATTTTTTGTTTGCTGGCAACGCCTCCGTCTTCAACACGTCCAGAAGTTTTACCATCGCCAGAGTGTCCTGACCGCAGTATTTTTTTAACGCTGCGCGGGTTTTTTCGGCTTCTTTTTCGGATAATTCTCCGCTCATGAGGTTCAGATACGCAATCTGAGCATCTCCGCCTTCTCCTATTTCCATGCCTTCATAAGTCATGCCCGGAACAAGCGCCGGCAATACGGCTTTGATTGAATGACTGCAATGAAAATCAGGATGTAAGAAATAGCCTTTGCGGAACGGAACGATCAAATCCCAGAGCCTGCCGTGGATCGATAAAAGAGCTTTTGAGGCCTTTGGATACATCTCAGCCAATTCCTTCAGCCTTGTGCCTTCAAAAGATGCGTTATAAACGATTATAGAGCCCTTACTGCCTATATTGCTTGTCAGGAACTTCACCATTCCCGGATGCGGGTTATTTACAGCGTCGCCAAGGTATTCCAAATGCCGCATTTTGGATTTCTGCGTATCCTGCACATGTAACGACGCCTGAAACACAATATGCTGGTACGGCCTCATGCCGTCATAAAGTGGAATAGCGGGGTTAATGGTCTCAAAATCCAGAAAATAGAGAGGATATTCCAATTCCTTCAGCAATAAAGCGATATTTTCGGGTTCAATATGGGGTTCCCCGCTCTTTTCGACTTCAGCATGGAGTCTTTGGCTGGCGTTTAAATCAAAATCAGCGGGAATCTTCTTTATTTCAATAATCCCCATGCTTTTCAGGGTATCAATTTTGTTATAAGAAATTCTGGGTAAATCATAAATGGAATAATCCGGAATATGCTTCCAGCAGTATTCGCGGAAATCGCATTCATAAGGGCTGTAGCAATGCTGGCCTATATCAAGCATGGGTTCTGAATCTGAGGCGACTATATTGCGGAATTTCGCTATATTGGCCTTAATCTCTTTCTGCAAAGCATCGCATTCCTTTGTTATATCCTCAGCCTCAAATAATTGCGCCACGTCTATATCTCCTTGCCGAACATATTTATTGTTGATGCGCATGAGGAAAACTTTATGCAGTTTAATGCCTGAACCTTCGAGAACATATTTCTGAACAGCTACGTCGGGAATATGCTCGTCTTTAACTTCAGTTGAGCTTTTTACCTCATACATATCCCATGAATTGTCTTTTCGCCGAACAAGAATATCAGGCCTTACCAATACGCCGTCATAAAGAAATCCCGCTTCATAGATTGCCGGCGCTCCGCTTTCTATGGCAGTACGCGTAGATTCCAATGCCTCTTGTGCATGGAAATGGTCTGCCTCGATCAGTCTGCCTCCGGGAAACCGCGTTTGGGCAAACACGCCCACATCCTTGCCTTGGTCAAAAATCATCTGCTTGCTTACCGGCGTTTCAGGAATCAAATCTTTCCTGTGGTTATACAGCCACAAGCTTTTGACGCATTGCAGTCCCCTGACATACTGCGATTTTGATAAAGTTTTATTCTTCATCGCCGTTTTGTTCCTTATTTTTTATTGTATTAATTCTGGCCATATTTTCCCATAACCCGCGCCTCATGGGAATAGTATAGCCGATAATAGCGACAACGTCGTGTCGTTGAAATTTATGAGGCAAGCGGAGAAGCAGCGGTATCTTTTGATTTGGAAGGGATTGTCCAGCTTTCGCCGTTTTTCATTACATGGACTCTGCTGCCGAATTCCCTCTGGAATATCTCGGGATGCTCGGTGTGTATTGGGATTATGTGTTTCGGATTTTTGTTGTTGATAAGTTTTCGGATAGTTGAAAAATACGCGTGGCCGGAGACATGGATTTGGTTAGCCTTCAATCCGCGCTGTTCAAAGTATTCAATTGTTTTGTGAAATTCAATCCCTTCCTGATACCCGTCCCACATGGAAAAGATAAACAGCGCATTATCGAAATTTTTAATATATTTATCCACCCAAGTCTGGGAATATGTCCGCACTGGTATAATGAGACGGTTAAGATTAGCCGTTACCCAATCCCATGATACGATTTTCTGCTTGATCTTTTGAATTGTGTCAGAATACTGCCCCGCCCACTTCTGCACGCTATTAAGCGTATAATTGTCCACAACTTTAAAATATTCCTTCTCCAAGCCGGGTATTTTAAGAGGCGGCCCATTTTTCGACGCCAATGCCTTCAATCGTTCAAGGATAAGGGCGACATACGCGTCAACAAGAAGATATCTGCCGGTTTTATCGGCAATACCCCCTGAACTTGAAAGCAGATCCACATTCTGGCCGGAACCCATTACATAAACAGTTCCTGTGTCAGGCTTTATTAGATCTGAAATTTCGAACATTACATCCTTTTCGGTCTTGCCGGTTTCTGATTCGGCGCCAGCCATCGTTCCTTCAGTTATCAGCACGTCAATATCTCCCATATTCGTATTTACAAACTGCGCAAACGCCCCTTTTTTGTGGCCGTGCTCGCGGTAATCGCCGGTATAAATTACTTTTTTCCCCTCCGCTTCGATTAGGAAGGCAAATGATTCCGCTGCCGAATGGTCCATTAAATATGGTGTGAGTTTAAAATCTTTGCCTACCCGAAAAGGAATTCCTTTTTTAAAATGCTTTATGCCGGCATTCAAATCTCTATGGCCGAGCGTCATTTTGCCGGTAATGCGGATTATTTCTTCCATAATCTCGCTCATGTAAACTGGAAGCTTGGGATTAATGGGTTTATCAAAAAGCATGCCGTAATGATCCGCATGCGTATGAGAAATAATCAGCCCGTCAATGGGATGGGCGCAATCGGTATATAATCCGTCAATGTTTAGAACAGCTTTCTTCGGGTCTACCCGAATGACTTTTTGGGAAACAGGATCAATCTTTGGCAAAGGAGAACCATAATCAAGTAATATCCGGGATTCCCCGGATTGAAGCTCTATGCAGTTCCCCCCGATCTCCTCCGCTCCGCAGTGAATTTTAATGTTCACAATGACCTTCCAAAATATCAAATTTAACCTGAAATTTTACTTCTTTCATAAAGATTTCCAAGCCATGAGCAGAAAGCCGGTCTTTCAAAATTTTAAAAACACTCCCAAATTGCAGATGGTATTTTTCTGCAACGTAGAAAAGGCGTATTTTTTCTATGTTTTTTGATTCAAAAAAATCGGCTATATGTTGCCGGTAATAATGTGCCAGCATTAGATAATCCATGCCCTGCGCTAATAAATCAAACGGATCATTGCCAGCAATCTTTAACTCAAATATGTCGAGCGCGGTTTCAGATTTAGCAAGAATGTCTACCCAGTATTTCGGGAAAATGCGGTTAAGCTCAGCCTTTGCGCCATCCTTGAAAAAATTTAATGGATATTGAGTCACTATTTCCGCTTTTGTGTAGCTGCTTCCGCTTAGTTTTTTCAGATTGGCAGGAGTTTGCACGAAATGTTCTAAATTTCCCTCAGGGCTGTCTTTATACCCGCGGTCTTTGATTTCATCCTTTGAGTAATGAACTATCGTTCCGCTTGGTATAATCTCTGGTTTTATTTCTTTGTCGCCAGTGTATATACGCACTGCGCCCTTTGAAAAAAACTCATTAAAAAATTTAACCCGCAATGCGAGCAAGTTCTTTCGCAGAGGATCAATATCAGCCGACACCATAACTTTAAAACTGAAAGGGTCTTTCCCGTGTGAAATTCTTGTCAATATACCCCAATAAACCGGATCATAAGAAGTTTCTTTTGTTTCAGTGAACATGTCCAGATCTGGGTTTGTCATAATATTTGACGGCCAATCTATTTTATTCATCCTCATAAATCCGCCTGCCTTGGTTTGAAGCGCTACTTCAAGTTACCAATATTATACCAGCGGGAGGCGACAGCGTTGTGGCACAACTTGAGTATGTCCTAAATTTCTATGTCTCATAACGTTCATTATAGTATGTAACCCAATCTATTATGTCTAATTGGTTATGTATTCCGGTTATAAGCTGTTTCGGTGAAACCATAGATATCCCAGCAGGATTTTTAAGGGTTCTTGCGAATGTGTCTTTAATAACGTGAGTTGCAGGGTAGCGAATAGACAGTTCCGGAGAAGTAATTGTATTTCTATAATCTAAGTTCTCTTCAGGGCAGACCACAACCACCTTGGCACTTGTGATACCGAATTCTTTGTTGCGTACCATTTTGTCGGCTAATAATCGGAGCCGCATTAGTTGATAGAATGGCTCGTAAAATAATTCTGTCATTGGAATTTCTTGCAAAAAAGAACTATCGCCCAATGCATAAAGGTTACTATAGCGATTTATGCGGGTTTGCCCAGATGTTCCAGTAGCTTTAGATTTTGCGCTGATATAATTTTCAAGGTATTTCCACTCTATGAGATATGCACGTCGCGCATCATTTTTTATATCTGCGACAATTAACGCATCAGCACTTGTGGCAAAAGCGCCTGCGGGTATCACACACCCTCCTTCTAATGTTTCCGTCATTCCATTCCATTCAAATTCTACATGGGAATTTAATGCCCCGCGTTGTATTGAAACAATTTTATTAACATCAGAATCAATAACTTTAAAAATTGAAGCTAATACATCGGGATAATTGGCAAGAGGTAGAAAAAAGTTGACGCAAGCGACCTGAGAGCTTGCCATATTTCGAGTAGGTCCAGACTGGTTTTTGGAGTCTCTGCTGCGGCTGGTTCTATGCCACTGAATGTTGCGTTCCATAAAAAAATTGATGGCCCCATTGGGGCTGCGAAGCGTAGGAAATAGGTTCTCTTCTTCATATCCAAGGGCTAATAGATGCCCATGACTTGGCCTAGTAGTGTCCATGGGATTTCGAGCGGCGTCACTAATTGTTTGCGATGTGGATTTAAAGCAGTGTTGGCATTGACGGGCTTTATGATCGAATGTTGACATATACCTCCGCAGATTATAACTGTTTCAATGTATTGACGAAATTGTTATGTCTATGGCCATAATCTTCAATCCATTGTCCTTCTTTTCGCCAAAGAATGAAAAAGTCATCACAAAAATTAAAATATTCTTTCAATTTCTCCTGCGGTATTGGTGTATAAAGAGTTCCGATTACAAGCAGTTTTTTTGCTCCGACCGGCAAGTAATGAGAAATTTCCGCAAAGTAATTTTTGACGTTATTGAACGTCGGTTTATCTAAATACGATTTGCACTCTATAATTGCTTTGACGGAATTTTTGGGAACAATTCCAAATTTATGGAATGGTTCATATCCGCTTGGGGGATAGCTAAGGGATGATGCAATTACTATATCAACTTGAGGGCTGAATTTATTTCCGTCATCAGACTGTATTAAACCACTGCATATTTTTAGCCTTTGACTCGTATTCTTGGGAATCAAAAAATCTATTACTAGACTTTCAAATACTGTGCCAAAAACCGTTTTATTTCTGCCACTATTAATACCACCACCATGTTGTTCAAAATCATGCCACTTATTACTAATTTCCAATTCTCGCCTTATGTCTTCTACCATAATACCTCCAGCCGATATACAATTATCAGACGATTTTACTATATCATTTTTTATTTGGGATTTATTCATATTTTTACCCGGAGGTGGGCGTCGGAGATTTCTTTTCTGGTCAGCTGTAATTCAAGACGGTCGGCTTCCTTTTTCCCGTCCTTGTCGCCCTCAAGAGCCGCCTCATAATACCAGTGGTATGCCTCAAGGATATTTTCCGCTGTCCCGAGGCCATTTTCGTAGCAATAAGCCAGATTGACCATGGCGCCGGCATTGCCCAGTTTCGCGGCTTTGTCGTTTAAGTCAAAAGCTCTTTTAAGGTCTTTTTTTACGCCTTCGCCTGTTTCATATAGTATTGCGAGGTGAAACATTGCCTCGTCCTCACCTTTTGCTGATGCCAATTCCAGGTATTTTGCGGCTTTTGTTAAATCTTTCGGAACGGTTTCACCGTAATAATACCGCATGCCCAGCCAGCACGCCGCCTCGCCGGACCCGAAAGAAGCCGCTTTTATGCAATGGCGTAAGGATTCAGCATCATTGACGCAGCATCCATTAATGCCAAAAGCAAAATTAAAGGCCTTGAACAGTTCTGAATCAATTAAAATTCCCAAAATTTGGGAATTTCCGCCGAAATTTCTATTTACCATATACTCCCCATTGCTCTCTTTTTAAATAATTACGGAATATGGCTTCGCCGGTCACGTTTTTCATCCTATCCCAGATCATAATCTGCTGGTAAATCTCCTCGCTGTATAGCCTTCGCTGTTTATCCAGCAGATACTGCAATCTCTTCTGCAGGAATGCTTCCTCCCTTTTGATGTCTGCCTGCCCTATCAATGACAGCGCCCACAAAATGCCTATAGTTACAAATATAATCGCCATATCGCCTCCAAAATTTAAAATCCCAGCTTCACTTCTGTTGTGCCCACAATGTCCTGCGGTTTTTTTGAATTTTTAATCTGCTTGCGCAGTATTCCAACGCTGGTCAGAATATCGGCATCTTTAAATTCCCTTCTTTCCCTCACAGCTATTGATAAAGCCGTCGCAAATATTTCCTGCACATAGGCCATTGAAAAACCGTTGGCTTTCTGCGCTGTTTCAATTAAAATGTTCTCGCTGACTTTATCTCCTGCTTTTTTCTTCAAAAATTTCAAGCGCTCTTCAAACGCCGGCAGAGGAAAATTCCACACGCGGTCAAACCTGCTCGGCCGTAAAAGCAGGGCAGGATCCAGCTTCTCCGGCTCATTTGTGGTGGCAATAACAAGAATTCCATGAGGATTATCCAAGCCATCCAGCAGATTTAATACCGCCGAAATAGGGATGCTATGGCCGAATTTGTCCAAATCTTCAAGAATAATGATGGAAGGCGCCATTTCCTGCGCATATTCAAAAATATCTTCCAACTCGCTTAAATCATTACGGCAGTCCTGCCTAGGTATAAAATTGGAACAAAATACCTTTTGCGTTGACGCTATCGCCTTTATTGCCATGGTTTTCCCGCAGCCCGGCGGACCGGCAAAAAGAAATCCGCGCCTGTAAGCCAATCCGAACTCCGAATATCTGGAACTGGATGAAAAAAAGGTTTCAGCCGAATATTTTATGTCATCCGCCATTCCCTCGGGCAGACAAAGCATATCCCATGTAATTCCCGGCAGCTTGATATTTTTGCCCCTGCTGTTAAAAATCATATCTGCATATTCAAGTCTGCTCTTGTTAATTGAAAACTGATGCGCGCCGTTATGTATTTCGTTAAAAACCGCGAATGTATCACAGGCTACTAAAATGGTATCTCTTGCATAAGAGCCGGTTGACGTAATCAATGATCTGGCATGTACATTTTTCCCTTTCCATTTAAATTCCATATCGCCGTACCAAGTATCCATCTTTACATCCGTTCTTGCGGCATTTATAATAACCATACCGCGCCGTTCCTGCACTTTCCATTTTATATCCGAATGAATAATTTCTGCCTCGGGATTTTCAAGAAGAAATTCATATAAACGGCTAAATCCGGAATATTTGATAAAAATCTGCATATCATCCGGCAGTTTGTTTTCCTTCCTAAACAATGCGGCCTGTGTATTAAAATATTCTGCTTCACTCATAAATTCCTCCTGCCTGGCATCTACAAAAGTATAACTGATGCCGGCGACAGCGTTATGTCGCTGTATTTAACAGACTTCATGGATTATCTTTCCGCTTCTCCTGCTCATTGAGAAGCAGTTCCGGACAGGAGCACTGCGCTATCCTGCCTTTCTTAAAGGAATATGTATATCCGGGTCCGCTTGAAAGGCCGTCATGGCGAGAATAACCTATCGTATGCCCTCTGGAATCAAACACGGTGGTATATCCCAATGCGCTGACCCGCAAAGTGCCTATACGCCTGCCCGCATTGTCGCGTATGTCTTTTAATTCATCCGGTTTGCCAGTGTCCATAATACCCCCCATTAGTCGTTCCCATTTGATCCAAAGCCTATATTTAAGGCCTCCAGATTATTCCCTGCCAGCGCGGATTTCGCGCCCATTGCCTTAAATTGCTTCTTTAAGACAGCAAGACTTTGCGCGAGATGTTTATCCGCGGTCTTTTCCTTTGCGCAGATTGAGGTCAAAAATGCGCTGGTTATGACTTCCTGAACATAAGCCATTGAAAAGCCCGAAGTCTCGCTGGCCGCCTTTTCCAATGCCTCCTGTGAAAAGCGCGCGGAGCCCAGCTTCTTTAAAAGGGCAAACCGCTGTTCATATTCAGGCAGTGGGAATGTCCAAATTCTGTCAAAACGGCTCGGCCTGTGAAGAAGCGCGGGGTCAAGCTTCTGCGGCTCGTTGCTGGTAGCTATTACCAATACGCCTTCAGTCACATCAAGGCCGTCAAGCCTGTTCAGCAGATATGACAGCGAGAGTTCCCTGCATTGCCTTATTTTGTCCAAATCCTCAAAAAGCAGTATGGACGGCGCGTAGGCGGAGGCAAAATTGAGGGCGGCGCCGACCTGCTCTTCGGCCAAATCGCTTTTGACTAGAACATTTATAAAGGAGATTTTCCGGTAAGTTGTCAGAATCCGCGCCGTGAGGGTTTTGCCGTTGCCCGGCGGGCCTATAAACAGAAATCCTCTGCGGTACGGAATGCCGAGTTCCTTGTATTTATCTTTTGATTCGAAAAAGGCTTCCACATTCGTCTTTATGTCCATGCTGATGCCGTTTGGAAGAATTAAATCGTCCCATGAGCATTTTGAGCGCAGAATATTTGCGCCGTTTATTGTCATTATCTCTCGGCGCTCATATGTCCGCCGC
This sequence comes from uncultured Elusimicrobiales bacterium, assembly GCA_964520045.1. Lineage (GTDB taxonomy): Bacteria > Elusimicrobiota > Elusimicrobia > Elusimicrobiales > CAZFMJ01 > CAZFMJ01. The sequence goes on from CAZFMJ010000027.1 coordinate 30,193, forward strand.
TTTACATACCTGCAGATCTCATTGTGAATTTTTTCAATTGTCGGCATGTTTTTTACGGCGACAAGATGCTTATGTATATTTCCACGGTCCAAATTGCCGGTTGGAGCCATTTGAAAAGTGAAATAATGAACCGGCTCGCGGTCAACTTCAAGCTCGATCAACCCAAGCCATGAAACGCAATTAAAAGCGAGTTTTTTTGATTTCTTTTTTTCCTTCATGTCGGCCAGGGGAGTAATATCTTGCTTTTTCAGCCATTCAGGCCTTTCGGCTTTAAGAAATTCCGGAATGTAACCAATATACCCAAAAGGGTCTCTCCCATACATGAAAACCTGCCACCCGTCTTTTTCCGGATGCGCTTTTTTAAATTTTTCTATTTTCTGATCTAAAAATTCCGATTCTCCCATAAGTTTGTCCTCCATTCATGCTGACAGCAGGTTTTTAGGTGTAAAGATGACCTTTTGTACAGTTTCGTTTGCGCCTGTTTTCGCTGAATTCCGAGCCTGCTCGTATAATATCGGGCTGAGACAGGACTCCAATACCGACTTCAGTCCGCGGGCGCCTGTGTTTTTAACCCAAGCCTGCTCCGCTATCCAGTCAAGAACTCCCTGCGGAAGATTCAGGTCTATATTGCTTGCTCTGAAAATTTCCATATATTGGCTCAACAGACTGTTTTTCGGCTCAGTGAGAATGCGCTTTAAATCTTTTTTTGTCAGAGTGTCCATCACGATAATACTTGAAAACCTGCCTATGAATTCAGGAATAAAGCCGTATGCCGTAAGGTCTTCAGTTGTTACATGTTTTAAGTAAGTTTCATCCTGATTTTTATTTTTGCCGTTTTGTGCGGAGAATCCTATCTGCCTGCTGGCTAATCTTTCTTTTATTATGTCTTCCAATCCCGCAAAAGCTCCGCCGGCAACAAACATGATATCGCTTACATCAAACTCATAACTTTCCCGCGAAAACCCCCTCTGGTCCGCATATTTTATTTTTTCGCCGTCCAATAACTTCAGCAATTCCTGCTGAACAGAGGCGCCGCTTACGTCTTTTTTGGAAACATGGGAATAGCCGACATCCCTGCCCGCTATTTTGTCTATTTCATCTATGTAGATAATGCCGCGTTCCATAAGGGATAAGTCCTTGCCTGCGCGGTCATATAAAGCCACGAGCATATCTTCAACATTTTGGCCGACGTAGCCGGTTTCAGTGTATTGAGTGGCGTCGCATATGGTAATAGGAGCTTTTAGCACATTGGCCAGAGTCCGGCAGAGATGTGTTTTGCCTGTGCCGGTTGCGCCGATAAGCATAATATTGGATTTTTGGATTTTATCCATTCCCTTGCGTCGCTTGTTAAGCCTGCAAACCTGCTGATGCCTAAATACCGTCGAAGAGACCGCTTTCTTTGCGTTGTCCTGGCCCACAACATAGTCATTAAGTCTGGAATAAAGGGTTTTGGGACTGTTGATCGCAGAACATGCGCGTTGTCTGCGTTTTGTTTTTTTAGCCATAATCTTATCCAATGCCCATTGTGTGATCTCTAAGTCAGAACTAAACCCTCTGATTCTGCAAGACTCGGCAGTTATGAGCCTTTTTGCGGCCAGCTTTGAATCTTGCCCAAGATAATTTATCAGGAAAAGCTCATTATTGCCGTTTAGCAGGCTTAATTTGCTTTTTATACATTTCATTGCCGAATAGTCATCTTTACAGCACATAACAGTGATAGCAAGAACCATGAGTATCTGAGCTTCAATTTCGTCCAGCCGGTATTTCTGAGCGATTTTTTCAAAACCTATACTAATGCCTTTTTCCAGAGACTTTTTCCCCCTGCCCCGGATTTCAAGCCATATAGGCTGAAGCTCCGCGAATGCATTGTCTTTACCATTTCGCGAATAACTGCCTTCCGTTGATTTGTCCAGAAGAAGGTCAACAAAAGCGATGCAGTCTTTCAGGTATTCCGAATTATTTTTATACGGCGGATACGTAATTTTTTTAGAATGATTTAACATTATTCCTCCTTTGCCTTTCTTTGTCATACGTAAAGTATAACCGACAGAGGCGACAGCATAGTGTCGCGGTAGCGGCCTGCAATATATTCGATATTCGGCCCCAAAAGGTTGCAAGTATATCGGAATCATGGCGGGTGTGGCCATGAAGTTAGCGTAGAAACTCTGTGGTGATTTTATTCTGTATAAGATGAGATATGGGGTGCGGAATTTTTAATCGCGCCGGCGTAAACGGAAAAAACACAGACATTATACGGCGCGGATACTATACAAGGAGTGAGAGATAACGATGATAAAATTCTAACCGGTTTGGCACCAGTTAATAGGTTCGTTTAACTGTTTATTACATTCTAAAAACAAATTATTTTTATTTTTTTCCTTGAAAAACCAACGGGCACGGCTGGGGTGATAGCTTTCTACAAATACTGCGTGCCCAATAACTCGTTTTAATTTTTTTCGAAGTTTTTTGTTCCCAAATAATATAAAGACGGGGTTCGAAGTCCTTTCTGATAACTTGCCCAATATTTTCTCTATAAATGTTTTCCATAGTTCCACATGTGTACCTGGTTTACCATTTTCCGGAACAGTCAGGGCTCGATTGAACAATAAAACACCCTGTCTTGCCCAGCCTTCCAATGAGGTGTTAGCTTTCATGGGATCAAATTTATCACAAAGGGCTTCAATACGTTTAAAAATATTTAAAAGCGAAGGTTGCATTTTATTTTGTGGTAAGGCAAAAGCTAGACCTGTAGCGCAGCCTTCTTGCGGATATGGATCCTGTCCTAGAATAACCACTTTTACATCGTCGAATTTGGTAAGTCGAAAAGCTTTGAAAATATTTTCAGGCGCAGGGGTAATATTTCTTGGTGGTATTTTAATTGTGGAAAGTATTGTTTTCAAGTCTGTTTCGCATTTTTTATATTCTGCTACACCGTTAAACCAATCTACATCCTCAAAAAGTTCTGCTAATTTTTTCATACTATTATCCTTTAAGATTTTTTAAAATATTTCTTCACCTGTTCCGTTATTTGTTCGCGCAACTCTTTCGGCTCAATAACCCGCACATGCGGGAGCCAGCGGAGGATTACGGGAATTGCCTCCATGTGGTGGCAGAGCATTGTCTCAAGAATCACAGAACCGTCTTTTTGGGTTTTTTTAATTTTTTGAAGCGGGAAAAACTTCTTTTTTGTAAAAAACTCAGCACAGTCCGAGTCAATTTTTAAAACTGCTCTTATGTTCCGTTTCTCTCCGAACCAAATATTCGTGCTGTGAGTCAGCATCTGCTGTATATTTTTGGGCGGCGCTTTAAACTCCTCATCCAGAATCTCGACGCGGACAATTTTGTCAAAGCGGAATTTCGGATAATAAGGCTTGCCTTCAATCTGCGCCCATAAATACCAAAGCCCGTCCCAGAAAATCATTTTCAGGGGATATAGGATAAAAGTAGTTTCCTTATCATCCTTTTTATAGGCAAGTTTAATCTTTTTTGTTTCATCTATGGCTGTCTCAATGTCTTTTGAGAAAGGACTATTCGGCACGGTACACACAGGCATTATAGCGTGATATGGCGAATCTAATTCGTTTGTCATTACTACTTTTGCGAAGATTGATTTAAACGCGTTTTCAAAGCCTGTCCCCATTGTTTTGGCTATTTCGCACAGGAAAGTCAGAAGCGATGCCTCTTCGTTTGATACTGGTAGGCTTTTAAGCGAATACCCCTCAAAAAAGCTGTAAACGCCTTTTTCTGTTTCTGATTCTTCAATGGGGAAGCCCGCCATGCCGAGTCTGCGGATATCCCGCTGGGCTGTCCTGAGCGAGGTATTGAATTCTTCCGCAAGCTGCGCCGTAGTAACACTTTTGCGATCCTGCAGAAAATTCAATATTTTAACAAACCGAAAAAGCTTTTTATCGTAATCTTTGTTTTTAGTCATCGATTATTCATTGTGAGAATTTGCCTATACTGCTTTGTTAGCATAGAGCTATATTCTATGCAATTTGTGCTCCTAGTATTTTGAGTCGATTATAACCGCCACGATGCATGCCCCAGATAATACTACATTTAATTTCTCTCCCAATGTTGTGTTCGGATATTGCAAACCGTGCGTATTTCCCGGTGTCTCCAAGATTAATGGGTTGTTCAATGGTTATTTCAAAATCCCCAATTTGCACATGTCCATCATGTGCGCAACTATTTAAAAAGTGATAAAAGATTGCCCCCATAAAAGCAACTTTCATTCGCGAGTAACATGTTATTACCTTGCAAATATTTTTAAAATTTTCACTTAATACGGGATTTTGTAAGAAGTTCGTTTTAAATTGATGTGACCCATAGGGAATCCATTCAAGTGTCAAAATTTTTGAATATAATTTTTGGCATATGTCGGCATCTATTATATTGTTTTGTTGAAATATGAATTCCCATTTATTATTGTTTTTTCGCATGTCAAAAATATTATTATTAAGTCCAGATAAAAATGCCCATGTTTTTTTGTGATATGGATGGAAATGCCCTGTTTCGGCAAAGTTGCACAGTCTTTCTCGAATGAATTGCCCGATATTGCCATCTTGCATGAGATTCTGGATATCGGTGGTGATATTTGGGTCGATCTGTGGATTATTGCTATTAACTTTCGGATTTAACCCAACTATTACAATGTCAGCGTTTAAATTGCCGCGGAAAGGCAAAGGTGGAACAAGTGGATTAAATTTAAAATTCCGTTGTGGGTTTGGCGATTGTAAAGATTCTAGATAATTTTGATAATTTTGCCTATGGGTAATAAAATCGTTTAATTGCTGGTTCAAACATGGAAAAAGTTCTCTTATTCTGTTTACATCACACATATCCCCTCCGGTCTGTCTGTATGTTTTTATTTTACCATTTATAATTTCCGAAAATTTCCGGATGGTCTTTTTTTAATTTCTGACGGGTTTCGCAATTTGAGGTTAGGAATTTATTGATGATTTCTTCGTAGCGCTGTTCCTTTTTGGATTTGCCGAAAAGCCGGCCGAATTCAAATTTTAGCGGCCAAATAATGGGGTCGTACCAAGACATATGGCCTCCGGTAATAGGGCGAACAGTTTTTCAATCCATAAGCTGGATGCCGGATAAAGGCCTTCCGGCATGACAGTATTATTATGCCGAATCAAGCTCCCGACTCCTGTCGGGACGTCTCACTATGGTTTTTGATCGCCGCGCCAGCGCAGACTGTTGGGCATTCCGATTACATCCACAGCATAATCAATGGTTTTATCTACGATTGACGGCTCATTCCGCGCAATAATACTGCCGTCCGGCATGCGCCAGAGTTTGTGTCTTTCATGGCATTGAAACGGGATAGGCGATTTTATCTCGCTTTCCTGCTTTGTGGAAAGCAAATCGCCAAGCAAGAGTTTTATCTCAAGCAATTTTTCTTTTTCCGCCAAATCCGCTTTTGTTAAATCTGATATGTCGAAATTCATATATCCCGTGGAGAATTCCAGAAAAGTATCTCGAACCCGCAATGCCGGGAAATGATGAACGTGGTTTTTATGCGGGCAAAGTTCTTTATTTCTGAGGCACATATAGATACCATTGCCGGTTTTTAGCTTTCCATATTCTTTAAGTCCATAAAATTCGAATAGCTCCACCTCGCCCTTAAAAAGAAAATCAATTTGCGCTATTTTTAGATATCTTAACGGATCTTTGACGGACATGGATTGACCAGCTTCTGACATTAGCCGCACCATATCGCGATATTCTTTGGCCGTTCCGAATATGTCTGTGAATGAATTTTTGCTCATTCTCCCCCCTGTCTGCATTATATACAAACGCCGCCTAAAATTCACAAGGATTCCAACTTGCGTCACACAAACTATACCATGCGCGGGCGACAGCGTTGTGTCGCATGACTCATACTCACCCCCTCCTCCATCCTCCTTCGCCGCGCCAGCGCAGGCTGTTGGGCATTCCGATTACATCCACAGCATAGTCAATGGTTTTATCTACGATTGACGGCTCATTCCGCGCAATAATACTGCCGTCCGGCATCCGCCAGAGCTTGTGCCTTTCTGGACATTGAAAGGCCAGGGGGATTTTAATCCCTGACTCGTATTTTTTCCTGTCCATGTCTCCGAGCAGAGGTTTTATTTTAAGCAGTTTCTCCCTCTCTACCAAGTCTGTCTGCGTAAGAGTCTCTACGGGAAAATTCATACAGCCTGATGAGAATTCCAAGAAAGTATCGCACATCCACAATACCGGCTGGTTGTCCACCGGACATGGGTCGTTTTTTCTGAAGCAGAGATGAAATCCATATGCCACTTTTAATTTACCGTATTCATAGGTTTCAGATCGTGGATCTTCAAAAGCTGAAAAGTGCCACATGATCTCTCTCCGTAGAAATTCTAGCTGTAATGATTTTAGTGTTCGCAATGAAACCGAATCTGATTTCGGAATATGAATCTTAGCCTCAAGAACCAGCCGCCATCGTTCTATGGATTCTTTCATACTATTGAATCCTTCACAATGCGGCCACTCGATTTTATTATTTTTTACCATATCTGCTGCCCATCCTTGTCTGCATTATATACAAACGCCGCCTAAAATTCACAAGGATTCCGGCTTGCGTCACACAAACTATACCATGCTCGGGCGACAGCGTTGTGTCGCATGACTCATACTCACCCTCTCCTCCATCCTCCTTCGCCGCGCCAGCGCAGGCTGTTGGGCATTCCGATTACATCCACAGCATAGTCAATGGTTTTATCCACAATGGATGGTTTACCCCGTTCAACGACTTGGCCACCAGGCATACGCCACAATTTGTGGCGTTCGGAACATTGAAATGGAATAGGCGATTTTATCTCGCTTTCCTGCTTTGTGGAAAGCAAATTGCCAAGCAAAGGTTTTAGCGCAACTAAATTTCCCTTTTCCGCCAACTCCGCCGTTGTCAAATCGGCTGTTGGAAAATTCATATATCCTGTCGCAAATTCAAGGAAAGTATCGCACAACCAGAGCCGAGGAAAATGATGCAGATGGTTTTTATGCGGGCAAAGTTCTTTATTTCTATAGCAAATGTGGAGGCCATGACCAATTTTTAGCTTCCCATACTCCACAAGCTTATAAAACTCAAACATCTCAACTTCACATTGAAAGATAAAAGCAAGTTGCGCAATTTTCATGTCTCTCAGCGGAGCATTGCCCTGAATAGTTTGGGAAGCCTCAGACATATGTTGCATCAAAGCTACCCATTCCTTGGGACCGCCAAATATGCTTGCCTGTTGATTCTGTTCCATTTCCCCCCCCTGCCTGCATTATATACAAACCCTGCCTAAAATTCACAAGGATTCCGGCTTGCGTCACACAAACTATACCATGCGCGGGCGACAGCGTTGTGTCGTATTGGCTGGAATT